>NZ_JBEZUZ010000010.1:25530-113487 GCF_040636735.1 Streptomyces sp. NPDC035033
GGTGTCCGGGTCGAGGTCGGTGCGGGACAGCAGGGAGTGGAGGACGAACCGCGCCTCCGGGGTGGTGGCGTGGGTCTCCAGCCAGACGAAGGCGGTGGCGGTGGCCTTCCGCACGGTCTCGGGGGCGAGGTCGGTGCGGGACAGCAGCGGGGGGAGGACGAAGCCGGCTTCCGGGGCGGTGGTGTGTTCGTCCAGCCAGGTCAGGGCGGCGGCGGTGGCTTCCCGCGTGGTGTCCGGGTCGAGGTCGGTGCGGGACAGCAGGGAGTGGAGGACGAACCGCGCCTCCGGGGTGGTGGCGTGGGTCTCCAGCCAGACGAAGGCGGCGGCGGTGGCCTTCCGCGCGGCCTCGGGGTCGAGGTCGGCGCGGGACAGCAGCGGTTTGAGGACGAACCGCGCCTCCGGCGTGGCGTACTTGTCCAGCCAGGCGAGGGCGGCGGCGACGGCTTCCCGCGCGGTCTCGGGGTCGAGGTCGGCGCGGGACAGCAGGGGGTGAAGGACGAACCGCGCCTCCGGTGTGGCGTACTTGTCCAGCCAGGCGAGGGCGGCGGCGACGGTTTTCCGCGCGGTCTCGGGGTCGAGGTCGGCGCGGGACAGCAGCGGTTTGAGGACGAAGCCGGCCTCCGGGACGGTGGTGCGCCTGTTCAGCCAGGTGAGGGCGGCGGCGGTGGCCTTCCGCGTGGTGTCCGGGTCGAGGTCGGTGCGGGACAGCAGCGGAGCGAGGACGAAGCTTCCCTGACTCAGTTCGCCGCGCCGGGAGAGCCAGGACCACACCGTGGGCAGCAGCAGGCGGGCGCCTTCGTCGGGCAGGTGGTGCAGGCCCCGGTAGAGCAGGTGCCGGGCGGCCGGGTGGGTGCCGAAGTCGGTGAGCCAGGGGGTGACGACCTGCGACCAGCACTGGATGGCCGGGGCGGCCCAGGGCGCGCCCGAGCAGACCATGCCGAGCGCGTAGCCGCCGTTGTAGGCGTCGCTCCGCAGGACGGCGCCGAGTGCCGTGGCGTGTTCGGTGAACCAGGCGTGCAGGACGGCGGAGACGGGTCCGGCGCGTTCGGTGAGCGCCAGGTCGTTGACGACCCGTCCGAGGTTGAGCGCGGCGCGGCCCACCGACAGGGGGCTCACCAGGCAGCCGGCGAGCAGGGCGCGGGCCGCGTCGGCGTCGGGGACCTCGTTCCGTTCGGGGAGGAGGACGGACTCGACGAGCTGGTCGGTGACGAGGTCGTGGGCGACGGACAGCGTGCCGTCGGCCCCGGCCTCCAGCCAGCCGAGGGAGAGGAGCGTGGCGACCATGTCCTCGGCGCGGGGCGCCATTCCCATCGCGCCCGGACCCATCGCGCCCGGACCCATCGCGCCCGTGCCCATCGCGCCCGTGCCCATCGCGCCCGCGCCCGCCGGTCCCCCTCCCGCCGGTCCCCCTCCCGCCGGTCCCCCTCCCGCCGGTCCCCCTCCCGCCGGTCCCCCTCCCGCCGTCCCGTCCATCGCCTCCGTGAGCGCCGCGCGGGCCGCCGCCGTCACCGCCTCGCGGGACTGCGGGCACGCCGCCGTGGCAGCGGCGGCGGCCACGAGGGAGAGGGAGGCCCGGGCGGGGACGAAGGCGTGCGCGCGGCCCGGGACGGTCAGGTCGTCCTCGCCGAGGCGGCTCTTCAGCCAGCGGGGGATCTCTCCGCCCTCGCGCAGCCCCGTGGGCTCGGACAGGGGCAGGCCCGAGGCGACGCGCCGTTCCACCTCGCGGGCGACGAGCAGCGCGACGATCGGCCGGTGGCCGCAGATTTCCCGCATCCGGTCGATGCCGTACCGCTCCGTCGCCGCGGGGGCGAGCGAGAGCAGGGCGTGGTCGGCGACCTGCTTCTGGAACTCGTCGTCCTGCCGCAGCTCCACCGTGTCGAACAGGGTTTCCAGCTGGGCACGGTCGGCCTTCAGCAGCCAGCCGGGGCGTACGGACGCGAGGAGGGCGACCTGGATGTCGCGGCGGCGGGCCTCGGGGATGAGCCGGTGCCGCAGCGACGGCAGGTCGAGCTGGGACTCGTTGAGGTAGTCGACGACGACGAGCGCCGGGGACCGCTCGGCGCAGACCTGTTCGGCGAGGCTCTCGGTGACGGAGTCGTCCTCGCCCGGCAGGACGTGCAGGGCGCGCCAGCCCGCGTCGAGGGCGAGCCGGCCCACCTCGATGCCGGTCCGGGTCTTTCCGGTGCCGGCGGCGCCCACGAGCAGGACGCCCCGGTCGGCGGATTCGACGAGCCGGACGAAGAGGTTGGCGGGGTCGGCCGGGTGGTCGGGGCCGGGGGAGACGAAGGAGAGCTGGTCGGGAGTGAGGTTCTTCTTGAAGTCGCCGAATCCGCTGGTGAGTTCGGGCTGGGAGATGACCGTGCGCAGCAGCGGTTCCGGCGGGGCCGGTTCGCCGTCGGGCGTGATGTGCTGGAGCTGGTGGCGGACGCCGTTCAGGGCGAGCTGGCGGCGGAGGTCCGGGTCGTCGAGGGCGTCGGCGACCGGTTCGGCCTCGGCGCCGGAGACGCCGGCGGCGGGCAGCCGGTGCGCCTGCACCCCGATGAGGTGTCCGCCGGAGGGGGTGAGGAGCGCGGCGCCCGACATGCCCCGCCACGGGTCGGGGTCGTCGCCGTGGGGCGGGCGGGGCGTGGTGGTCGTGTACTGGAGGTCGAGCAGCCTCGACTTCAGGTTGGAACCGAGCAGCACGAAGCCCTCGGCCTGGCGGCTGTCCCGTCGACGCAGGCCGGTGACGCCGGGTTCCTCAGGGCGCGTCGCGAAGGCCGGGAAGCCGATGCCGATGAAGGGGACGCGGCCCGCGCCCGGCGGCAGGGCCCCGAAGGACACCGGCTGGACGGTGTCTCCGGGGGCTTCGTCGAGCCGTAACAGGGCGAGATCCCGGCCGTTCTTGCCGCGCCACACGGGCGTCGCGGACAGCGCGGTGTCACCGCCGCCGAGGCGGACGGTGCACGTGCCGGGGTTCGGTTCGGGGCCGAGGAGGTGATCCACGGTGAGGACGAGCCGGGTCGCGATGCGGTAGCCGGAGCCGTACTCGGCCCGACCGTCGCCCAGGACGACGACCTCGGCCACTCGGGCCGTCTCGGGTACTGCCACGAGTTGTTCAGCCGGCGCCGAGGAGATCGGTCACGTCGTCGCCGGTGAGGACCTTCTGGCCGGTCGCCGCGTCCTCCGCGGTGAGCGTCATGCGCAGCGTGTGCGTCTGGCCGTTCTTCGCGGCCGCCTTGCCGCCGAGCGAGACCACCCAGAACTTCATGCTCGCGTTCGCCTCGGCCGACTTCTCCACCGAGACCTGGAGTTCCAGGTCGATGGAGTCGATGCGGAACCGTACGTCCGCGCCGGCCGCCTCCAGCCGGGCGCGGCCGATCTCGGAGCGCAGTGAAGCCAGCAGGTCGGCGAGTTCGATGTCCATGCTCATGGGATCCCCGTGGTGGTACGAATCGGTAGCCGCCAACTATCCCAGAAGGGTGGGGAGTCCGACAGTGGTGCGCCGGTCGGCGGGTCCGGGCCGACGAGTCAGCGGACGACGTCGAAGACCTGCTTCTGGATGCCGTTGGCGTAGGCCTCGTGCTCGACGAGCTCCAGCTTCTGGGCGTCCTTGTCGGTGGTGCTGAAGAGGCGCTTGCCCGCGCCGAGGAGGACCGGGAAGACCAGCAGGTGGTAGCGGTCGACGAGACCGGCGTCCGAGAGGGCGCGGTTCAGGGACGCGCTGCCGTGCACGATGATCGGGCCGCCCTCGGTCTCCTTGAGGGCGGCGACCTCCTCGACCGAGCGCAGGATCGTGGTCGGGCCCCAGTCGGAGACCAGGTCGTCGTCGGTGAGCGTGGTGGAGACGACGTACTTCGGCATCTCCTTGTAGTCGGCGAAGTCCGCCATCGCCGGCCAGACGGGGCTGAACGCCTGGTAGCTGACCCGGCCCAGCAGCATCGCGGCCGCCTCCTGCTGCTCGCGGCCCTTGATCTCGTACGCCTCCGGCAGGAACTCGATGTCCTTGAAGGTCCAGCCGGCGTTCCGGTAGCCCTCCTCGCCGCCGGGGGCCTCGACGACGCCGTCGAGGGAGACGAAGGCGGAGCTGATGAGCGTGCGCATGTCGGTTCCTCTGGTTCTTCCGTAGTCGTAGTCGTAGTCGTAGTCGTAGTCGCAGGCGCAGGCGCAGGCGCTGTCACTGTCGCGGTCACTGTCGCAGCCGCTGTCACTGTCGCTGTGGTCGCTGTCGCCGCTGTGGTCGCTTTCATGATCTAAGACGGCCGTCGCGTCCGGAACTCATCGGTCCCGCGCCGGCCTTTTTCAAGCAAGCGTGCTTGATTGTTTCTCGGATCGCTGCCATGCTCCCACTCCTCAGGCCCGTCCTCCCGAGGGGAGCGCACCGTGTCCGACCCCGACGCCGTCCTCGCCGTGCTCGCCGATCTCCGCGCCGAGGGCGACGAACTCGACGCGCTCGTCGCCGACTTGGGCGCGGAGGGGTGGGCCCGTCCCACGCCCGCCCCGCGCTGGAGCGTCGCCCATCAGATCGCCCACCTCGCCTGGACCGACCGGGCCGCGCTGCTCGCGATCACCGACGGCGACGGGTTCGCCGCGGAGGTGGAGAAGGCGCTGGCCGCGCCCGAGCGGTTCGTCGACGACGGGGCGGCGGAGGGGGCGGCGCTGCCGCCCGCCGAGCTGCTCGCGCGGTGGCGGGAGGGGCGGGAGCGGCTGGAGGGGGCGCTGCGGGGGGTGCCGGCCGGCGGGAGGTTCCCCTGGTACGGGCCGCCGATGAGCGCCCCGGCCATGGCGACCGCCCGGCTGATGGAGACCTGGGCGCACGGCCAGGACGTGGCCGACGCCCTCGGGGCCGTACGGCGGCCCACCGCCCGGCTGCGGCACGTCGCCTGGATCGGGCACCGGGCCCGTGACTACGCGTACCTCGTGCGGGGAGAGCAGCCGCCGGCCGAGCCGTTCCGGGTGGAACTCGTGGCCCCCGACGGCGAGTTGTGGGCGTACGGGCCCGAGGGGGCCGCCCAGCGGGTCACCGGGGACGCGCTGGAGTTCTGCCTGCTGGTCACCCAGCGGGTGCACCGCGACGACACCGGCCTCCGGGCCGAGGGCGCCGACGCCGAGCACTGGCTCACCGTCGCCCAGGCCTTCGCCGGGCCCGCCGGGGCGGGGCGCGCCCCGAAGGGGGGTGCGCGGTGAACCCCCTCCGGATCGGCAACGCCTCCGGCTTCTACGGCGACCGGTTCACCGCCGTACGCGAGATGCTGACCGGCGGCCGGCTCGACGTCCTCACCGGGGACTACCTTGCCGAGCTGACCATGCTCATCCTCGGCCGGGACCTGCTGAAGGACCCCTCCGCCGGGTACGCGAAGACCTTCCTGCGGCAGATGGAGGAGGGGCTCGGGCTCGCCCACGAGCGCGGGGTCCGGATCGTCGCCAACGCCGGCGGACTCAACCCGGCCGGGCTCGCCGACGCCCTGCGGGAGCTCGCCGCGAAGCTGGGCGTGCCGGTCAGGGTCGCGCACGTCGAGGGGGACCGGCTGCCGCCGGAGCCGGGCGTGCTGACCGCCAACGCCTATCTGGGCGGGGCCGGGATCGCCGCCTGCCTCGCCGCCGGCGCGGACGTCGTCGTCACCGGCCGGGTGACCGACGCGGCGCTCGTCACCGGGCCCGCGCAGTGGCACTTCGGCTGGGGCCCGGAGGAGTACGACCGGCTCGCCGGGGCCGTCGTCGCCGGGCACGTCCTGGAGTGCGGCACCCAGGCCACCGGCGGCAACTACGCCTTCTTCCGCGAGCACGCCGGCCGGGACCTCGTCCGGCCCGGCTTCCCGCTCGCCGAGCTGTACGAGGACGGCTCGGCCGTCGTCACCAAGCACCCCGGCACCGGCGGCTTCGTCGACGTCGGCACCGTCACCGCCCAGCTCCTGTACGAGACGGCCGGTGCCCGCTATGCCGGGCCCGACGTGACGGCCCGGCTGGACACCGTCCGGCTCGCGCAGGACGGGCCCGACCGGGTGCGGATCGACGGGGTGCGGGGCGAGGCGCCGCCGCCCGTGCTCAAGGCGGGCCGCTGCCGGCTCGGCGGCCACCGCAACGAGGTCGTCTTCGTCCTCACCGGCCTCGACGTGGAGGCGAAGGCCGCGCTCGTGCGCGCCCAGGTCGGCGCCGCGCTCGCCGCCGACCCGCCGGCCGAGGTCCGCTGGGATCTGGCCCGCACCGACCGGGAGGACGCCGCCACCGAGGAGACCGCGAGCGCGCTGCTCCGGCTCGTCGTCCGCGACCAGGACCCGGGGAAGGTCGGCCGGACGGTGACGGGCGCGGCGATCGAGCTGGCCCTGGCGAGCTACCCGGGCTTCCACGTCACCGCCCCGCCCGGCAAGGGCGCCCCCTACGGGGTCTTCGAGACCGCGTACGTGCCCGCCGCCGACGTCCCGCACACGGCCGTGCTGCCCGACGGGACCCGCGTCGCCGTGCCCGCGCCGGCGCGGACCCGCGACCTGGAGGCCGTGCCGGGGCCGGAGCTGCCGCCGCCGCTGCCGCGCGGCGCGACCGTCCGCGCGCCGCTCGGGCGGATCGCGGGGGCCCGCAGCGGCGACAAGGGCGGTGACGCGAACGTGGGGGTGTGGGTGCGGACGGAGGCGGAGTGGCGGTGGATCGCGCACACGCTGACCGTCGATATGTTCCGCGAACTGCTGCCGGAGACAGCCGACTTGGACGTCACCCGGCACGTGCTGCCGAATCTGCGGGCGCTGAACTTCACCGTCGCCGGGCTGCTCGGCGAGGGCGTCGCCTCGCAGGCCCGGTTCGACCCGCAGGCGAAGGCCCTCGGCGAATGGCTCCGCTCCCGGCACGTCGACGTACCGGCCGAACTGCTGTGACCGGCAGCCCCGTTCCGTCCGCCGCCGCCCCGCCCGCCGCGCCCGTGCCGTTCCGTCCGCCGCCGCCCCGCCCGCCCCGACCTTCCGGAGGACCCGCCGTGACCGCCCGCCCCGACCCGGAGGAACTGCCGTGACCGTCCTCGCCTCCGCCCTCGACACCGGCGGAACCGACTACCGGGAGCATCGGGCCGCGATGCTGGAGAAGCTCGCCGCCCTCGACGCCGAGCACGCCAAGGCGCTCGCCGGCGGCGGCGAGAAGTACACCGCCCGGCACCGGAAGCGCGGCAAGCTGCTCGCCCGCGAGCGGATCGAGCTGCTCCTCGACCCCGACTCGCCGTTCCTGGAGCTGTCCCCGCTCGCCGGCTGGGGCAGCGCCTACCAGGTGGGGGCGTCCCTGGTCACCGGCATCGGCGTCGTCGAGGGCGTCGAGTGCCTGATCACCGCCAACGACCCGACCGTGCGCGGCGGCGCCTCCAACCCGTGGACGCTGAAGAAGGCACTGCGCGCCAACGAGATCGCGTACGCCAACCGGCTCCCGGTGATCTCGCTCGTCGAGTCCGGCGGCGCCGACCTGCCCTCCCAGAAGGAGATCTTCATCCCGGGCGGGGCGCTCTTCCGCGACCTCACCCGGCTCTCCGCCGCCGGCATCCCGACGGTCGCGGTCGTCTTCGGCAACTCGACGGCCGGCGGGGCGTACGTGCCCGGCATGTCCGACCACACGGTGATGATCGAGGAGCGGTCGAAGGTCTTCCTCGGCGGGCCGCCGCTGGTGAAGATGGCGACGGGCGAGGAGAGCGACGACGAGTCGCTGGGCGGCGCGGCGATGCACGCGCGCGTGTCGGGGCTCGCCGACCACTACGCCGTCGACGAGGCGGACGCGATCCGGCAGGCCCGCCGGATCGTCGCCCGGCTCAACCACCGCAAGGCGCACCCGGATCCGCCGCTCGCGCAGCCGCCGAAGTACGACCCGGAGGAGCTGCTCGGGATCGTGCCGGGGGACCTGAAGACGCCGTTCGACCCGCGGGAGGTGATCGCCCGGCTCGTGGACGGCTCGGACTTCGACGAGTTCAAGCCGCTGTACGGGGCGTCGCTGGTGACCGGGTGGGCGCGGCTGCACGGCTATCCGGTGGGGATCCTCGCCAACGCGCAGGGCGTGCTGTTCTCCGCCGAGTCGCAGAAGGCCGCGCAGTTCATCCAGCTCGCGAACCAGCGGGACATCCCGCTGCTGTTCCTGCACAACACCACCGGCTACATGGTCGGCAGGGAGTACGAGCAGGGCGGCATCATCAAGCACGGCGCGATGATGATCAACGCGGTGGCGAACTCGAAGGTCCCGCACCTGTCGGTCCTCATGGGGGCGAGCTACGGCGCCGGGCACTACGGCATGTGCGGCCGGGCCTACGACCCCCGGTTCCTGTTCGCGTGGCCGAGCGCCAAGTCGGCGGTCATGGGCCCGCAGCAGCTCGCCGGGGTGCTGTCGATCGTGGCGCGGGCGTCGGCGGCGGCGAAGGGGCAGCCGTACGACGAGGAGGCGGACGCGGGACTGCGGGCGCTCGTCGAGGCGCAGATCGAGTCCGAGTCGCTGCCGGTGTTCCTGTCCGGCCTGCTCTACGACGACGGGGTGATCGACCCCCGCGACACGCGCACGGTCCTCGGGCTGTGCCTGTCCGCGATCCACACGGCACCGGTCGAGGGCGCGCGCGGCGGCTTCGGCGTCTTCCGAATGTGAGGCATCACGTGATCAGGACCGTCCTTGTGGCGAACCGCGGCGAGATCGCCTGCCGCGTCTTCCGCACCTGCCGCGAGCTGGGCATCGCGACCGTCGCCGTGTACTCCGACGCCGACGCGGACGCCCTGCACGTGCGGGAGGCGGACGCGGCGGTCCGGCTGCCCGGGGCGGCGCCCGCGGAGACCTACCTGCGGGGCGACCTCGTCGTGGCGGCGGCGCTCGCCGCCGGCGCGGACGCCGTCCACCCCGGCTACGGCTTCCTCTCCGAGAACGCGGACTTCGCGCGGGCCGTGACGGCCGCCGGGCTGGTGTGGATCGGGCCGCCGCCGGAGGCCGTCGAGGCGATGGCGTCGAAGACCCGGGCGAAGGAGCTTATGGGCGTCGCCCCGCTCACCGACGTCACGGCGGCCGACCTGCCGGTGCTGGTGAAGGCGGCGGCGGGCGGCGGCGGGCGCGGCATGCGGGTGGTGCGCGAGCTCGGCGAGCTGGACGCGGCGCTGAAGGCGGCGGCGGCCGAGGCGGAGAGCGCCTTCGGGGACGGCGAGGTGTTCGTCGAGCCGTACGTGGAGGACGGCCGGCACGTCGAGGTGCAGGTCCTCGCCGACGCGCACGGCACGGTGTGGACGCTCGGCACCCGGGACTGCTCGCTCCAGCGCCGGCACCAGAAGGTGATCGAGGAGGCCCCGGCGCCCGGACTGCCGCCCGCGCTCGTCGAGGAGCTGTACGCGCGGTCGGCGAAGGCGGCGAAAGCCGTCGGGTACGTCGGGGCGGGCACGGTGGAGTTCCTGGTCGCCGGGGGCCGGGCGCACTTCCTGGAGATGAACACCCGCCTCCAGGTGGAGCACCCGGTGACGGAGGAGGTGTACGGCGTCGACCTCGTCGCCCTCCAGATCGCCGTCGCCGAGGGCACCCCGCTGCCGCCCGAGCCGCCGGCGCCCCGGGGCCACGCGGTGGAGGCCCGGCTGTACGCGGAGGACCCGGCGGCGGGCTGGGCCCCGCAGACCGGCGCCCTGCACGCCTTCGCGGTGCCCGGCGTCCGCGTCGACACCGGCTACGCCTCCGGCGACACCGTGCCCGTGCACTACGACGCCATGCTCGCGAAGGCCGTCGCGCACGCGCCGACCCGCGCCGAGGCGGTCCGCCGGCTCGCCCACGCGCTGGAACGGGCCGTGATCCACGGCCCCGTCACCAACCGCGACCTGCTCGTCGCCTCGCTGCGGCACCCGGACTTCCTGGACGCCGGCCGGCTCGGCACCGGCTTCTACGAGCGGCACCTGGACGCGCTCGCCGGGCCCCGCGACGGGGAGGCGCACGCGGCCGTCGCCGCCGCCGTCGCCGAAGCGGCCCGCGCGGGCGGCCGGTTCGGCGGCGGCTGGCGGAACGTCCGCTCTGCGGACCAGACCCGGACGTACGGGGAGCACGAGGTCCGCTACCGGCCGACCCGCGACGGCGGCTTCGAGGTCACGGCGCCGGAGGGCGTCCGGGTGGTGAGCGCCGCGCCCGACCGCGTACGCCTGGAAGCGGGCGGTGTCGTACGGGACTTCGCGGTGGCGTCGTACGGGGACGGGATCGTGCACGCCGGCCCGTACCGGCTCGCGGCCCGCCCCCGCTTCACCGACCCGCGCGAGCGGGTCCTCCCCGGCTCCCTGCTCGCCCCGATGCCCGGCACCGTCGTCCGGGTCGCCGACGGCCTCGCCGTCGGCGACCGGGTGACCGCCGGACAGCCGCTGCTCTGGCTGGAGGCGATGAAGATGGAGCACAAGGTCGCCGCTCCCGCCTCCGGCACGCTCACCGCGCTCCACGCCGTCCCCGGCCGCCAGGTCGAGGTCGGTGCCCTGCTCGCCGTCGTACAGACCGATGCACAGGAGGACCAGACCGTATGAGCACCGACATCGAACCGGCCGAGCACACCGAGCTCCGCGCCGCCGTCTCCGCGCTCGGCCGCCGGCACGGCCCCGGCTTCGACCGGGCGGCGCTGTGGGCCGAGGCCGGGAAGCTCGGCTACCTGGGCGTGAACCTGCCGGAGGAGTACGGCGGCGGGGGCGGCGGCATGGCCGAGCTGTCCATCGTCCTGGAGGAGGCGGGCGCGGCCGGCGCGCCGCTCCTGATGATGGTGGTCTCGCCCGCGATCTGCGGCACGGTCATCTCCCGCTTCGGCACGGAGGAGCAGAAGGCGGCCTGGCTGCCCGGTCTCGCCGACGGGTCGCGGACGATGGCGTTCGGCATCACCGAGCCGGACGCCGGCTCCAACTCGCACCGGATCACGACGACCGCCACCCGCACCGAGGACGGCTGGGTCCTCAACGGCCGGAAGGTGTTCGTCTCCGGCGTCGACATCGCGGACGCGACCCTGATCGTCGGCCGCACCTCGGACGCCCGCACTGGCAGGCTCAAGGCGTGCCTGTTCATCGTCCCGCGCGACACCCCTGGTTTCGGGCGCCGACAGATCGAGATGGAACTGGACGCGGACGAGAAGCAGTTCGAGCTGACCCTCGACGACGTGCGGCTGCCGGCCGACGCGTTGGTGGGCGACGAGGACGCGGGGTTGCTCCAGCTCTTCGCCGGGCTCAACCCGGAGCGGATCATGACGGCCGCGTTCGCGATCGGCATGGGCCGCTACGCGCTCGGCCGGGCGGTCGCGTACGCGAAGGAGCGGCAGGTGTGGAAGACGCCGATCGGCGCCCACCAGGCCATCGCCCACCCGCTCGCCCAGGCCCACGTCGAGCTCGAACTCGCCCGCCTGATGATGCAGAAGGCGGCGAAGCTGTACGACGCGGGGGACGACCTCGGCGCGGGCGAGGCCGCCAACATGGCGAAGTACGCGGCGGGCGAGGCGTGCGTGAAGGCCGTCGACACCGCCGTCCACACCCTCGGTGGCAACGGCCTCACCAAGGAGTTCGGCCTCGCCCGGCTGATCACGGCGTCCCGCGTGGCCCGGATCGCGCCGGTCAGCCGGGAGATGGTCCTCAACTTCGTCGCCACCCACTCCCTGGGACTGCCCAAGTCGTACTGAGTCCCGGACGGAGTCCAGTACGGAGACCTGTACCGAGTCCTGTACGGAGTCCCGGAAACCGCACCCCGGTTGTGAAGGTCCTGTGTACGATCCACGGCCACGGCGCCCCGCTCGGTGCCGTGGTCCCTTCACGTCCCTGGAGTCGCGCGTGTACCCGCAGACCAACCCGTACCAGCCCGCCCCGGCGTGGCAGCCGCCGCGCCGGTGGTGGCAGCACCCGGCGCTGATCGTCACGCTGCTCGTGCTGCTCCCGCCGGCGGGCATCGCCCTGGCGTGGCTGGGCCGGTGGACGACCCGGACGAAGACCGTGGCGACGGTGCTGTCCGCGCTGTGGTTCGTGCTGATCCTGGTCCGGGAGCCGGAGAAGGAGCCGAAGACGCCGGGCGGCGACCCGAAGCCGGCCGTGACGGCGTCGGCGACGGCCGACCCGGCGCCGACGACCGCGTCGCCCGCGCCGACGCCCACGGTCGAGCCGACCACCGAGCCGCCCACGCCGACGCCGGAACCGACGACCGAGGCGCCCGTACCCACGCCCACCCCGACCCCCACCCCCACCCCGGAGCCCACGACCGAGGCGCCGACCACGCGGGCCCCCGAGCCCACGACCCAGGCCCCGGCCACGCGCGCCCCGAAGCCCGTCCAGACGACCCGGCCGCCGGAGACCGCCGAGCCGGAGCCGGAGGTCTACTACGCCAACTGCACGGCCGTCCGGGCCGCCGGCGCCGACCCCATCCGCGTCGGGGACCCCGGCTACGGCAGCCACCTGGACCGCGACGGCGACGGCATCGCCTGCGAGTGACCCGCCCCTGCCCGCGTGCGGCCGGACCGGGGGCGCCGCCTCCGGCCCGGCCGCGCCCGGCCCCGTCCCCGATAAACCATGCATGCGCGCTTGATTGTTTTACGGGGGGCTGACAGGGTCTCCCCAAGCAGTGCCCGCAACAGCGATCCTGGCGACCACCTTCCACCTCTCCAGGGGGCCACGCATGGTGTTCCACAGCGAGTACGCGCCCGTTCCCACCCTCTCCCTCCCCATCCACGAGGCCGTCCTCGGCGGGGCCGCCGCGTTCGGGGACGCGCCCGCGCTGGTCGACGGCGCCGGCGACCTGACGCTCACGTACGCGCAGGTGGACGCCTTCCACCGGCGGGTCGCCGCCGGGCTCGCGGAGGCGGGGGTGCGCAAGGGGGACGTGCTGGCGCTGCACAGCCCCAACACCGTGCTGTTCCCCGTCGCGTTCTACGCCGCGACCCGCGCCGGCGCCGCCGTCACCACCGTCCACCCGCTCGCCACGCCCGAGGAGTTCGCGAAGCAGCTGCGGGACTCGGCGGCGCGCTGGATCGTCACCGTCGCGCCGCTGCTGCCGGCCGCCCGGGCGGCGGCCGAACTCGCGGGCGGCATCGAGGAGATCTTCGTCTGCGACGCGGCGGCGGACGGGGCCCGCTCGCTCCAGGAGTTCCTCGGCTCGACGGCCCCCGAGCCCGAGATCGCCGTGGACCCCGCCGAGGACGTCGCCGCCCTGCCGTACTCCTCCGGCACCACCGGCGTCCCCAAGGGCGTGATGCTCACCCACGCCTCCGTCGCGACCAACCTGGCGCAGCTGGAGCCGTTCATCCCGATGGGGCCGGGCGACCGGATCCTCGCGATCCTGCCCTTCTTCCACATCTACGGCTTGACGGCCCTGATGAACGCGCCGCTCCGCAAGGGCGCCACCGTCGTCGTCCTGCCCCGCTTCGAGCTCGACACCTTCCTCGGCGCCATCCAGAAGCACCGCATCAACGGCCTGTACGTGGCGCCGCCGATCGTGCTCGCGCTCGCCAAGCACCCGGCGGTCGCCGACTACGACCTGTCCTCGCTGGAGTACATCGTCTCCGCCGCCGCCCCGCTCGACGCGGCGCTCGCGCGGGCGTGTTCGGAGCGGCTCGGGCTGCCGCCGGTGCGCCAGGCGTACGGGATGACGGAGCTGTCCCCGGGGACGCACGTCACCCCGCTCGCCGTCGCCGACCCGCCGCCCGGCACCGTCGGGAAGCTGCTGCCCTCCACCGAGATGCGGATCCTGTCGCTCGACGACCCGTCGAAGGACGCGGCGCCGGGGGAGGAGGGCGAGATCGCCATCCGGGGACCGCAGGTCATGAAGGGGTACCTGGGGCGGCCCGAGGCGACCGCCGCGATGATCGACGCCGACGGCTGGGTGCACACCGGCGACATCGGGCGGGTCGACGCGGACGGCTGGCTGTACGTCGTCGACCGCGTGAAGGAACTGATCAAGTACAAGGGGTTCCAGGTCGCGCCGGCCGAGCTGGAGGCCCTGCTCCTGACCCACGACGGCGTCGCCGACGCGGCCGTCGTCGGGGTGACGGACGCCGAGGGGACCGAGGTGCCCAAGGCGTTCGTGGTGCGCCAGCCGGCCGCGCCCGGGCTCACCGCCGAGGAGGTCATGGCCCACGTGGCCGCCCGGGTCGCCCCGTACAAGAAGGTCCGGGCCGTCGAGTTCGTCGACGCCGTGCCCCGGGCCGCCTCCGGAAAGATCCTGCGGCGGGAGCTGCGGGAGCCGCGAGAGAGCTGAGGAACCGTCCATGAGCAGCCTGATCGCCGTCACCGAGGAGCGGGGGGTCACCACCCTCGCCCTCGACTCGCCCGACACCCGCAACGCCCTGTCGGCGGCGCTCGTCGCCGAGCTCGGCGAGGCGCTCGCCGACGCCGGGAAGGACCCCGCCGTGCGGGCGGTGGTGCTGACGCACACCGGCACCACGTTCAGCGCGGGCGCGGACCTGAAGGCGCCGCCGAGCCCGTACGCCTTCGTCGACCTGCTCCGGCGGGTCGTGGAGCTGCCGAAGCCGGTCGTCGGGCACGTCACGGCCGGCGGCCGGGCCCGCGCCGGCGGCCTCGGCCTGCTCGGCGCCTGCGACATCGTGGTGGCGGGCGAGGGCGCGGACTTCGCGCTCACGGAGGTGCGCATCGGGGTGGCGCCGGCGGTGATCTCGCTGACCCTGCTGCCCCGGCTGGAGCCGCGCGCGGCGGCCCGCCACTACCTCACGGGCGAGCGGTTCGGCGTCCCCGAGGCGCGGGCGATGGGCCTCGTCACGGCCGGCGACGAGGAGCTCGACGCCATCCTCGACGGTCTGCGGGCCGGCTCGCCGCAGGGGCTGCGCGAGTCGAAGCGGCTGGTCACCGCTAGAGTCCTGGAGACCTTCGAGCGCGACGCGGAGGACCTCGTCCAGAGATCGGCCACGCTCTTCGCCTCCGCCGAGGCGCGCGAGGGCATGACGGCCTTCCTCGAACGACGGGACCCCGAATGGCGGCTGTGACCGCGCACCGGCACGACGGACCTCCGGCGCCCGACCGGAGCCCCAAGCAGGACCGGAGCCGCGCCACCCGGCAGCGGCTCCTGGAGGCCGCCGTGGCCTGCCTCGCCGCGTACGGCTGGGCGGGGTCCACGGTGGCCGTGGTCGCCGAGCGGGCCGGGGTGTCGCGGGGCGCCGCCCAGCACCACTTCCCGACCCGCGAGGACCTCTTCACGGCGGCGGTCGAGTACGTCGCGGAGGAGCGTTCGCAGGCGCTGCGGGCGCTGCCCACCGACGACCGGGAGCAGACCGTCGCCGCGCTCGTCGGCCTCTTCACCGGCCCCCTCTTCCTGGCCGCGCTCCAGCTGTGGGTGGCGGCCGCGCACGAGGACCAGCTCCGCGACCGGGTCGCGGAGCTGGAGGCCCGGGTGGGCCGCGAGTCGCACCGGATCGCCGTCGAGCTGCTGGGCGCCGACGAGTCCCGGCCCGGTGTCCGCGAGACCGTCCAGGGCCTCCTGGACATGGCCCGCGGCCTGGGCCTGGCGACCCTCCTCACCGACGACACGGCCCGCCGCGACCGGGTGGTCGCCCAGTGGGCGCGGCTGGTCGACGAGGCGCTGACGCCCTAGCGCGGGCCGAAGCGGTCCGCCCAGGCGGCGACGTCGGCCGTCGTCGCGTTGCCGCCGCAGACCACCAGGCCGAGGCGGGCGTCCGGGCCGACCCGGTCCAGGACGCGGCGGGCGGCGGGGAGGAGGCAGCCGGCGGCGGGCTCGGCCCACACCTTGGCGTGTTCGGCCAGGTCCAGGGTGCCCTGGACGGCCTCCGCGTCGGTGACCGTGAGGACGTCCTCGACCAGCTCCTCGACGTGCGCGAGGGTGAGCGCGGAGACGGCGGGGGCGCTCAGCGTGGACACGATCGAGGTGAGCTCGACCGGCACCGGGCGTCCGGCGGCGAGGGCCGCCGTCATGGCGTCGGCGCCCTCGGTCTCGACGCCCCAGATCCGGACGCCGGGGCGGCGGGCGCGCAGGGCGGTGGCGACGCCGGAGACCAGTCCGCCGCCGCCGATGCTGACGAGGACGTCGGTGAGGTCGCCGGCGTCCTCGGCGAGCTCCAGGCCGACGGTGCCCTGGGCGGCGACGACCAGCGGGTCGTCGAAGGGGTGGACGGCGGTGAGCCCGCCGGCCCGCAGCTCCTCCATGAGGGCGAACGCGCCGGCCATGGTGTCGGCGAGGAGGACCTCCGCCCCGGCGGCCTTCGCGGTGTCCACGGCGCGGGCCGGGGCGGTCTTCGGCATGACGACGGTCGCCCGCACGCCGAGGGCGCCGGCCATGACGGCGAGCCCGATGCCGTGGTTGCCGCCGCTGACCGCGACGACGCCCGCGGCCCGCTCGGCCTCGCCGAGGGAGAGCAGCTTGGCGACCGCCCCGCGCGCCTTGAACGAGCCGGTGCGCTGGAGGAGTTCCAGCTTGACGGTGACGTCCGCGCCGAGGAGGGCGGTCAGGCCGGGGCTGGGCAGGGTCGGAGTCCGTACGACGTGTCCGGTGATGCTTGCGGCTGCGGCTTCGACGTCCGCGACGGTGATCAGCACGCCTTCCACTGTGCCGTACGGCTCCGGTTCCCGGCAGCCCGTCAGACGCCCGGGATCTCCCGGGCCCGGAAGGCGTCGCGCACGGCCGTCGCCGCGTCCGTGCCGTACATGCGCTGGGCGGTGGCGATCGTGGTGCGGGCGGCGGCCTCGAAGCCGGTGTCGGGGGCGAAGCCGAACTGGGCGTTGACGATGATCCGGTCGGCGGTGCGGGCGCCGAGGGCCTTGCGGATGTCGAAGAGGGCGCGGGACCAGATCTCGCCGTCGGCGTGGACCTCGCCCTCGCGGTCGGCGTAGGTCTTGGTGCCGTCGAGGCGGCGCAGGCAGTGCGGGGCGGCGCTGTAGCCGGTGGCGTCCCAGTCGGCGACGCACGCCTCCTCGGCCTTCATGGGCCAGCCGTACTTGGCGATGGCGTGGTTGCCGACGGCGACGGCGAGGTAGTCGCCGAAGGCCTCGCCGATGGAGCCGGCCTCGACGGAGGTGCCGAAGCCGGGGACCTGGGCGTGGTGCACGGCGTGGCCGTACTCGTGGAGGATCACCTCGGCGTCCTCGGCGTCGTCCACGCCGCCCTTGCCGAAGCGGATCTCGGCCTTCTTGTCGGTGAAGTAGGAGTTGTCGGCGCCCCACTGGTTGAGGCGGACGGGCTGGACGCGGTCGTTGGCGCCGGGCAGTTCGGTGCCGAAGCCGAGGGACTGGAGGTACTCCTGGCCCTCGTTGACCCAGAAGTACGCCATGACCTGCTCGAACTCGTCGTCGGAGCGGTCGTACGAGGCGGCCTGGGAGACCTTCGCGGGGTTGCCGGTCTCGGAGCGGACGGTGACCCACTTCCCGGAGAGGCCGCCGCTCGCGTCGAGGTTGCGGAGGGTGGCGAGGGCGTAGGCGGAGGCGGGGACGTCGCTCGCGGCGTCCTTGTGGTCGGCGAGGGTCTGGTCGCCGGTGGCCTGGACGGGGTTGACCATGAAGACCCGGCCCTGGGGGGCGGGCGCGGGGGCGGCGGCGCCGGCCGTGGCGGCGGGGGTGAGGGAGGCGGCGGCCAGGGTGACGACGGCGGCGGCCAGGAGGCGGCGGGCGGTGCGGCGGGCGGTCATGGAGATCCTCCTGCGCGGTGGCGCGGCGACGAGATGATTGGCATGCGCGTGACATGCGAGGCGGTGATCTTCGCGCACGGGCCGCCCCGGCGGCCAGACCCCCGCCCCCGCGATCCGCTGTGACGCGGACCACAGGCGATCCGCCCGGGCCGCAGTACGCTGGTCGCATGCCTACGCTCGTTCGCCGCCGTCACGTGGACTTCGTCCGCGTCACGAGCATGAGCTGTCGCCGCGCCGCCTGACCCCAGGGGCACCACCCTTCCGCCCCGCAGGGTCCCTCCACCGACCCCTGTCGACCGGCACCCGTGGCCCCCGCCCCACCCCGGCGGCCGCCCCGGGACCCGTACACCCCGCGGACGCATCCATGAGCCTCAGCGCACCCACCGCCCCCGCCTCCGGCCCCTCCGTCTCGTACGCCTCGCAGCTCCCGATCGTCGACCTCTCCGCCGCGGACCGCGGCCCCGAGGCCCGCCGGCTGCTCCACGCCCAGCTGCACTCCGCCGCCCACGACGTCGGCTTCTTCCAGCTCGTCGGACACGGCGTGACCGAGGCCGAGACCCGGGCCCTCACCGACGCGATGCGCGCCTTCTTCGCCCTGCCCGAGGCGGACCGGCGCGCCCTCGACAACCTCAACTCGCCGCACTTCCGCGGCTACACCCGCGTCGGCGACGAGCGCACCCGGGGCGCCCGGGACTGGCGCGACCAGCTCGACATCGGCGCCGAGCGGCCCGCGCACGTCCCCGCCCCCTGGGAGCCCGCGTACTGGTGGCTCGAAGGCCCCAACCAGTGGCCGGAGGCGCTGCCGGAGCTGCGCACCGCGGCCCTGCACTGGATCGACCGGCTCAGCGGCGTCGCCGAGCGGCTGCTCCACGAGCTGCTCGCCTCCATCGGCGCGCCCCCGGACTTCTACGACGGCATCTTCGGCCCCCGCGCCCACCCGCAGCTCAAGCTGGTGCGCTACCCCGGCAGCAGCGGCGAGGGCGACGACCAGGGCGTCGGCGCCCACAAGGACTACGGCTTCCTCACCCTGCTCCTCCAGGACCAGGTGGGCGGGCTCCAGGTGCAGCGGGAGGACGGGAACTTCCACGACGTGCCGCCGCTGCCCGGCGCCTTCGTCGTCAACCTCGGCGAGCTCCTCGAAGTCGCGACGAACGGCTATCTGATCGCCACCAACCACCGGGTGGTCTCCCCGCCCGGCGCGACCGAGCGGTTCTCCGTGCCGTTCTTCTACAACCCGCGGCTCGACGCCCGGATCGCCCCGCTCGACTTCCCGTACGCCGACCGGGCCCCCGGCATCACCACCGACCCGGCCAACCCGCTCTTCGCCGAGTACGGGCGCAACGCGCTGAAGGGGAAGGTCCGCGCCCATCCGCTGGTCGCGGCACGGCACCACGCGGACCTCCTCCTGCGGCAGGATCAGCCGACGATGTCGGCGTAGCCCTCGATCTCGCGCGGGTCCCGGCGGCCGGGACCCGTGTAGCGGGCCGACGGGCGGACCAGGCGGCCGGTGCGCTTCTGCTCCAGGATGTGCGCCGACCAGCCGGCCGTCCGGGCGCAGCTGAACATCGAGGTGAACATGTGCGCCGGGACCTCGGCGAAGTCGAGGACGATCGCGGCCCAGAACTCGACGTTCGTCGCGAGGACGCGGTCCGGACGGCGGTTGTGCAGCTCCTCCAGGGCGGCCTTCTCCAGCGCGGCGGCCACCTCGTACCGCGGGGCGTCCAGCTCCTTCGCCGTACGGCGCAGGACGCGGGCGCGGGGGTCCTCGGCGCGGTAGACGCGGTGGCCGAAGCCCATCAGGCGCTCGCCCTTGTCGAGGGCCTGCTTGACGTACGCGGTGGCGTCGCCGGTCCGCTCGATCTCCTCGATCATGCCGAGGACGCGGGAGGGCGCGCCGCCGTGCAGCGGGCCGGACATGGCGCCGACCGCGCCGGAGAGGGCGGCGGCCACGTCGGCGCCGGTGGAGGCGATGACGCGGGCGGTGAAGGTGGAGGCGTTCATGCCGTGCTCGGCGGCCGAGGTCCAGTAGGCGTCGACGGCCTTGACGTGCTTCGGGTCCGGCTCGCCGCGCCAGCGGATCATGAACCGCTCGACGACCGACTCGGCCTTGTCGATCTCGCGCTGCGGCACCATCGGGAGGCCCTGGCCGCGCGCCGACTGGGCGACGTAGGAGAGGGCCATGACGGCGGCGCGGGCGAGGTCGTCGCGGGCCTGCTCGGCGGAGATGTCGAGGAGCGGCTTGAGGCCCCACACCGGCGCGAGCATGGCGAGCGCGGACTGCACGTCGACCCGGATGTCGCCGGAGTGGACCGGGATCGGGAAGGGCTCGGCGGCCGGCAGGCCGGGGTTGAAGGCGCCGTCGACGAGCAGACCCCACACGTTGCCGAAGGAGACGTGGCCGACGAGGTCCTCGATGTCGACCCCGCGGTAGCGGAGCGCGCCGCCTTCCTTGTCGGGTTCGGCGATCTCGGTCTCGAACGCGACGACTCCTTCGAGGCCCGGTACGAAGTCGGACATCAGGCGGCTCCTTCTAATCGATGATCGATCAACCGACCGGCGGTCGCTGGCGGGACTCAACAGTCATCCAGCCGTTGAGTCTGTACGGTTCCGATGATGCGGGGAAGCGTGACATCCGGCACAGTCCGCCGATCCGGGGACGAAGGATTGGCACCCCGCCGTGGCGGGCAGACTGAGGTGCTGCGGCAGGATGGCTCCCGTGACCGACGCCCTGGACCCCGCCGCCATGCGCGAGCAGTACCGCACCAAGGAACTGACCCCGGCCGACCTCGCGCCCGATCCGATCCGGCAGTTCGCCGCCTGGTTCAAGGAGACCGCCGCCAGCCCGGCGATCCACGAGCCGAACGCGATGGTCGTCTCGACCGCGACCCCCGACGGGCGCCCCTCGTCCCGCACGGTCCTGCTCAAGCACTACGACGACGCCGGCTTCGTCTTCTTCACCAACTACGGCTCCCGCAAGGGCACCGAGCTGGCCGCCAACCCGTACGTCTCCCTGCTCTTCCCCTGGCACCCCCTGGCCCGCCAGGTCATCGTCACCGGCCGCGCCGACCGCACCCCCCGGGCCGAGACCGCCGCCTACTTCCGCACCCGCCCGCACGGCTCCCAGCTGGGCGCCTGGGCCAGCCCGCAGTCCTCGGTCATCGCCTCCCGGGAGGAGCTCCTCGCCCGCTACGAGGAGCTGGCCGCCCGCCACCCCGACGCGGAGCAGGTCCCGGTCCCGCCGGAGTGGGGCGGCTTCCGCGTCGCCCCCGAGACCGTCGAGTTCTGGCAGGGCCACGAGAACCGCCTCCACGACCGCCTGCGGTACGTCCGGGAGGGCGGGGGCTGGCGGGTGGAGCGCCTGGCGCCCTGAGCCGCTCCGCGGTGCCGAGCCGCTCCGCGGTGCGAGAACGCAGACGACCCGTGGGCCTTGGTCCCGTCCGCCTAGGTTCGGACGGGAGCCGGCCGGACTGACCGGCGGCCCACGGGTCGGGTGACTGCTGGGGTTTCGGCAGAAGGCCTGCCGAGGTGCACATCGTGCGACGGCAGGCCTTAGCCCGCAGTCACCTCACGAGTCCGAAAAGAAACCATTTTTTCGGATCACCTCCTTTCGCGTGTATCCACACCCTACGAACCTCCCGGGGCGGTCACAAGCGATTTTTTTCTCGGCTTTCCGGGGCGCCTCAGGCGTCCCGGCGGCGGAGGGACCACCAGCCCGCGAGGAGGGCCGCCGCCGTCCACAGCGCGGTCACGCCGAGGCCGGTCCACGCGCCCAGGGTCCCGAGGGGCTCCTGGAAGAGGATCTGCTGGCCGGCCCGGTCCGGCAGCCAGGTCGCGGCCCCCTCGGAGACGCCGCCGATGACGAAGGACACGATGAGGATGAACGGGATCATGATGCTCAGCACCGCCACCGCGCTGCGCGTCACGAAGGTCAGCCCCATCGAGAACAGCGTGATCAGCGCGAGGTAGAGCCCGGCGCCGAAGCAGGACCGCAGCGCGCCCGGCTCGCCGATCCCGACGGCGTACGGCCCGAGGAACGCGTTCGCCGTGAAGAACATGACGAACCCGGCCACCACGCCCACGACCAGCGCGCCCCCGCCCACGACCGCCGCCTTCGCCCCGTAGAGCAGGGTCCGGCGCGGCACGGCCGCCAGGGAGTTGCGCAGGGCGCCGTTCAGGAACTCCGAGGAGGCCGCGGTGGCGCCGAAGGAGAGGGCGGCGATCTGCACGAAGTTCATCGGGTAGTAGATCCAGAACAGGCGGTCGATCTCGCCGGTCGCCGCCTCCGGCTGCCCGATCGCCGGGAAGACCGCCAGCGCGATCGCGAGCGCGGCGACGAGGACGGCGAGCAGCGAGCCGAAGCTCGACCGGATCGACCGGACCTTGATCCACTCGGAGCGGAGCACGGCGGTGGGGGAGAGCGCGGACACGTCAGACCTCCTGAGGGGTGGCGGCGGTACGGGTGGTGAACTCGGCGGCCTCCGCGGTGAGGGCCAGGTACGCCTGCTCCAGCGAGGCGCGCTCGTCGGCGAGTTCGAAGACCGGGATGCCCTCGCGGGCGGTGACCGCCCCGATCTCCTCGGCGCGGGCGCCCTCCACCACCCACCGGCCGTCCGGGTCGGGGCTGCCCCCGACCGTCCACCCCTTCGCCAGGAGCGTCGCCCGCAGCCGCACCGGATCGCCGGTGCGCACCCGCACGCGCGCGTGGCTGTGGGCGTCGATGAACTCCCGCGTCGGGACGTCCGCGAGGAGCCGGCCCCGGCCCAGGACCACCAGGTGGTCGGCGAAGGTCGCGGTCTCGTTCATGAGGTGGCTGGAGACCAGGACCGTGCGGCCCTCGGCGGCCAGCCGGCGCAGCAGCTCGCGGATCCAGACGATGCCCTCCGGGTCCAGGCCGTTGGCCGGCTCGTCCAGCATCAGCACCTCCGGGTCGCCGAGGAGCGCGGCGGCGATGCCGAGCCGCTGCCGCATGCCCAGCGAGTAGCCCTTGATCCGGCGGCCGGCGGCGGACTCCAGGCCCGTCTCCGCCAGCACCTCGCCGACCCGGCGGGCCGGCAGGCCGTTGCTCGCGGCGAGGAGGCGCAGGTGGTCGCGGCCGGTCCGGGACGGGTGCGCGGCCTGTGCGTCGAGGAGGGCGCCGACCGTCCGCAGCGGCTCGTCGAGCGTCACGTACGGGCGGCCGCCGACGGTGGCGGTGCCCGAGGTCGGCCGGTCGAGACCGAGGACGAGCCGCATGGTGGTCGACTTCCCGGCCCCGTTGGGGCCGAGGAAACCGGTGACGCGCCCCGGCTCGACACGGAACGTGAGGTCGTCCACGGCCCGGGTCGTGTTCCTGCCGCCGTACTCCTTGGTGAGGTTCTTGACGTCGATGCTGGTCATGGCTCCACCCTGGCCGTCCGGCGGCCGCGAACCATCCCCCGCGCGGGGAGACCGTCTCCCCCGTGCGGGGGAGCCGCGCGGAGCCGCCCCTTGAGAAGATCACCGAATGTCCGCCCCGCTGCCGCTTCTCCGGTCCCTCGTACGGCCCCTGGTCCGCGCGGTCACGTACACCCGCTGGCTGCACCTGCTGATCGGCTCGATCGTGCCGCTCGCCGGCGGGCTGATCTATCCCGGCCTGTCCTCCCCGGGCCCGGTGGACTGGCTGATCGCGGCGGCCCTGCCGGTCCCGCCGGTCGCGGCGGTCGCCCTGGTCCCGTCGGCCCGCCGCGCCGAGGGCCTCCAGGCGCGCCTGATGCTCTTCCCCGGGAAGCACGCGCGCGTGCGGGGCGGGACGTCCGCCGACGACGCGGCCACCGGAGTCTCCGCGACCCCGTCGGCGTCGTGGACCGACCGGGGCCGGACCGCGCTGTGGCTGGTCTTCCGGATGGAGGCCGGGCTCGCGGCCTGGCTGCTGTCGATCTGGCTGCTCCAGTGCGCGCTGGAGCTCGCGGGGGTGGGGGTGGAGGAACCGGTGCTGGCGTCGCTGACCCCGCCGTCCGCCGCGCCGTTCCTGGCCCCGCTCCCCGCTCTCGCCCTCCTCGTCCTGGTCGTCGCCGGCGGCCGGCTGGACGAGCGGGTCGCCCGCCGCCTCCTCGGCCCGTCGGTGAAGGAGCGGATGGCGGCGCTGGAGGACCGCACGGAACGCCTCCTCGAACGCAACCGGATCGCCCGCGAACTCCACGACTCGCTGGGCCACGCCCTCACCCTGGCCGTGGTGCAGGCGGGCGCCGCGCGGGCGGCGAAGGACCCCGAGTTCACCGACCGGGCGCTCGCGGCCATCGAGGAGACCGGCCGGTCCGCCCTGGAGGACCTCGAACGCGTCCTGCTCCTCCTGCGCGAGACCGGCCGCCGCCCGGCCGGCGCGAGCCCCGGCCTCGACGAGGCCGCCCGCCTCCTCGACTCCGCCCGCTCCTCCGGCGCGCGGGTGGACGCCGACATCACGGGCCCCGTGGAGGACCTGCCGGGCCCCGTCTCCCGGGAGGCGTACCGGATGCTCCAGGAGGCCCTGACGAACGCCCTGCGCCACGCGGGCCCGGTCCCCGTCACGGTCAGGGTGACGGCGGACGCGACCCGGCTGCGCCTCCAGGTCGCCAACCCGCTCCCCGACGGCCGCCCGCCCGCCGCCCCCGGCTCGGGCAGCGGCCTGCGCGGCATCCGCGAACGGGCGGCGCTGCTCGGCGGCGAGGCGAAGGCGGCCGTGCGGGACGGGGGCTGGCACGTGGACGTGAGCCTCCCCCTGCGCTGACTACGCTGACGGGATGCCGATCAAGGTCCTTCTCGTGGACGACGAGCCCCTCGTCCGGGCCGGCCTGCGCGCCGTCCTGGAGGCACAGCCCGACATCGAGGTGGTGGGCGAGGCCGCGGACGGCGCCGCCGTCATCCCCCTCGTCCGCGGCCTCCGCCCCGACGTGGTGGCGATGGACGTCCGGATGCCCCTCATGGACGGCATCGAGGCGACCCGGGCCGTGCTGCGCACGGTCGACCCGCCGCCGAAGATCCTCGTGGTGACGACCTTCGAGAACGACGAGTACGTGTACGGCGCCCTCCGCGCCGGCGCCGACGGCTTCCTGCTCAAGCGGGCCCGCCCCGCCGAGATCGTCCACGCGGTCCGGCTGGTCGCCGAGGGCGACTCCCTCCTCTTCCCGGCGGCCGTCCGCGACCTCGCCGCCTCCTACGCGCGCGAGCGTCCCGCCAACGAGGCCCACGAGGCCCTGCTCCGCGCGAACCTGACGGACCGGGAGGAGGACGTCCTCCGCCTCATGGCCCGGGGCCTGTCCAACGCGGAGATCGCGGCCCGCCTCGTCGTCGGCACGGAGACGGTCAAGTCCCACGTCAGCTCCGTCCTCGCCAAACTGGGCGCCCGCGACCGCACCCAGGCCGTCATCGCCGCCTACGAGTCGGGCTTCGTCTCGCCGACGTGACCCGAGAGGGAATCCGTTTCGCCGAACCTGGTGTGTTCTGGGTCACGTTCCAGTTGAATGGCCTGCGACAGGGGGGTTACCGGGGGGAGTGCCGGGTGAGTGCTTTCGCGGGGTCCGCGCGGGACACCGCTTCCGTGCCGGGGGCGGACGGCGACCTGCTGGCCGCGCTGCTCGACGGGATGGACGCGGCGCTGTGCGCGCTGGACGCGGACGGGACGGTGACGCACTGGAACCGCGAGGCCGAGCGGATCCTCGGCTGGCCGGCGGCGGAGGCCGTGGGGCGGCGGGGGTTCGACGGCTGGGCGGCGCGGAGCGCCGACGCGGGGGAGACGCTCGCCCGGGTGATGGCGGCGATGCGGACGCCGGGGCGGCAGGTGCACGAGCTGGCGCTGCTCCGCAAGGACGGCGGCCGGGTCCTGGTGCGCAGCCAGTCGGCGGGGGTGCGGGACGCCGACGGGCGGCCCGCCGGGGTGTACTGCGCCTTCAGCGAGGTGCACGCGCAGATCGACCTGGAGCGGTCGATCGCGCTGAGCGAGGCGCTCTTCGACGACGCCCCGTGGGGGGTCGTGCTGATCGACGCCGACCTGCGGCCGGCGGTCGTCAACGGCTGTGCCGCGAAGGCGATCGGCACGGGCCGGACGGCCCTCCTGGGCCGCCCGCTGGGCGACGTCGTGGTCCGGGGCGCGGAGGAGCTGGAGGGGGCCCTCCAGCACGTGCTCGCGGAGGGCGCCCCGCCGGCGCCGGCGGACCTGTGGGTGACGCTGGCGGCGACCCCGGGCTCCGGGGAGCGGCGGCGGTGCTGGCGCAGCGGTTTCGTGCGGCTGTCCTCGCCGATGACGGAGGAGCCGGTGCCGCTGGGGGTGGCGTGGCTGTTCCAGGACGTGACGGAGGAGCGGCTGGCGGCGCGGGAGGCGGACCGGACCCGGTTCCGCTGGAGCCAGCTGCACCGGGCGGGCGTGGCGGCGGCCGAGTACGCGGACCCGGCGGAGGCGGTGGCGGTGCTGCTGGACTTCGCGCTGGCCGGGTTCGCCGACCACGGCCTGGTGGACCGGGTGGCGGGCGACCGGCGGCTGTCCCGCGCGGTGGCGTCCCCGGCGGGCGCCCCGGGCGCGGACGGCCTCGGCGGCGGTTTCCCGCAGCCGTACGGCCCCGAGCACCCGGCCCTCCAGGCGTGGGACCGGGCGGGGTCGGTGCGGGTGGACGCGGGCCGGGACGCGGACGGGTGGGCGGCGGCCCGCCACTGGCCGGCGGGGACCGCGCACGCGCTGTGCACGGCCCTGCGGTCCCGGGGCCGTACCGTCGGCGTCCTCACCTTCCTGCGGACGGCGGCCCGGGGCCCCTTCGACCGGCAGGACGCGGTCTACGCGGAGACGGTCGCCGCGCGGGTGGCGGCGGCCCTGGACGCCGCGCCGCCCCCCGCCTGAGGCCCCGGCTCCCGCCGCCCCCCGCCTGAGGGCCCCGGCTCCCGCCGCCCCCACGCGCGCGTGGGTCAGTGCCGGTAGAAGATCCGGTCCGCGTACTCGGTCATCACGCGCCCGTTCCAGTCGTGTCCGCCGTCCACGTTCCCCGAGCGCAGCAGCGGCGGTTCGATCCCGCGGCGGACCAGTTCCTCGGCGGCGGCGGCCATGGTGGCCTGCATGAGGGCGCTGGTGACGACGGTGGAGGCGGGGGCGAACGGCGCCTCGATGCCCTCGTGGGTCAGTTCCGCGTCCCCGACGGCGATCTTCGAGTCGAGGACGATGTCGCAGTGGTCCTTGAGGTACGTCCCCGAGACGTGCCGGGACCGGGTCTCCGTCGCGTACGCCACCGAGGTGACGCCGACGACGGTGAGGCCGAGCGCGCGGGCGTTCATCGCCATCTCGACCGGCAGGGCGTTGCGGCCGGAGAGGGAGATGATGAAGAGGACGTCGCCGGCGGAGGCGGGGGAGGAGTCGAGGACGGCCCCGGCGAGCCCGTCGACGCGCTCCAGGGCGGAGCCGAGGGTCGCCGGCATGACGTCGACGCCGACGACGCCGGGGACGGCGAGCAGGTTCATCAGGGCGAAGCCGCCGGCCCGGTAGACGACGTCCTGGGCGGGCAGCGAGGAGTGCCCGGCGCCGAAGGCGAAGAGCCGGTTGCCGTGCGCGACGGCCTCGGCGACGGCGGCCCCGGCGGCGGCGATCTGGGCGGCGTCCTCGTCGCGGACCTGCTGGAGCAGGCCGATCGCCGCGTCGAAGAACCGTCCCGCCAGCTTGCTCTCCGCCGTGCCCGCGGCCGCGTCCTCGCTGTCGCCGGTGGTTCCGCCCGCGTACTCGCCCATGTGAGGAAGCTCCTTCTCGTCGAGGTCGCCGATCACGGTGCGGTCTGGACCATTGCTCTGTCAATACTGCCTCCGCCGCCCCCGTGTCCCCACTTCTCCCGCTCCGGGGCGGGGGCGGCCCGCTTGTCGGCCCGATGCGCAAGAATTGGTGCAGGGCCAGCGCACGACTCATCGAGGGGCACGAATGTCCGGACTGATCGACACCACGGAGATGTATCTCCGCACCATCCTGGAGCTGGAAGAGGAAGGTGTGGTCCCGATGCGTGCCCGGATCGCCGAGCGGCTCGACCAGAGCGGTCCGACGGTGAGCCAGACGGTCGCCCGCATGGAGCGGGACGGCCTGGTCGCCGTGGCGAGCGACCGCCACCTGGAACTGACCGAGGAGGGCCGCCGCCTGGCGACCCGCGTGATGCGCAAGCACCGCCTCGCCGAGTGCCTGCTCGTCGACGTGATCGGCCTGGAGTGGGAGCAGGTCCACGCGGAGGCGTGCCGCTGGGAGCACGTGATGAGCGAGGCCGTGGAGCGCCGCGTCCTGGAGCTGCTGCGCCACCCGACGGAGTCGCCGTACGGCAACCCGATCCCGGGCCTGGAGGAGCTGGGCGAGAAGGCCGAGGCCGAGTCCTTCCTCGACGACTCGATGGTGTCGCTGGCGGACCTGGACGCGAGCGAGGGCAAGACGGTGATCGTGCGCCGCATCGGCGAGCCGATCCAGACGGACGCCCAGCTCATGTACACGCTGCGGCGGGCGGGCGTGCAGCCCGGCTCGGTCGTCTCGGTGTCGGAGTCGGCGGGCGGCGTCCTCGTCGGCAGCAGCGGCGAGGCCGCGGAGCTGGACCCGGAGGTCGCGGCGCACGTGTTCGTCGCGAAGCGCTGACGCCCCCGGACCGGGGCGGTACGACGACGGGCCCGGGGCGCGGGAGCGCCCCGGGCCCTTTCGCGCCTACAGGTAGGGCGCGAGCGCGCCCCACAGGCCGAGCGCGAGGACGCCTCCCGCGCAGACCGCGCCGAGGGCGTGCTTGAGGACGGTCGCGTACGCCGGTTCGACGGCCGCGTGGCGGGCCGGCGGGGCCTCGGGGTCGTAGACGACGTGGATCTCGGCGGTGGGCCGGTTGGCGCCGTACGAGGTCTTCAGCTCGTTGCCGCTGCCGTCGGTGAAGGTGTAGTGGCTCGCCTTCCGGCCGTCGGGGAGGTACGCGCGCGTGGCGACGACCGTGATGCCCCGCCGCGCGAGCAGCACCCGGTCCCGGGCGCTGACGCCCACGGCCGCGAGCGACAGGCCGCCCAGCAGCAGGCCGGGGACCGCGCCGAACGCCGCCATGCCCATGCCCTCGCCGTGCGCGGAGGCGGTCCACCGGACGTACCCGGCGTACGCCCCGAGGAAGCCGAGGACGCCCAGCCACACCGCCCACCGCGGGATCGAGTGCGCGGTCTCCTCGGTGGTGAGGAGGGCGCTGCCGGCGGGGTCGCGCCGCTCGGGCAGGGCGGCGGTCACGGCGGCGCGGAAGGCGGGCGCGGAGTACGCGTTGCCGTCCGGGAGCGGGCGGGTGGCGCCGTCGGTGAGGACGAGCGCGAGCGAGGTCGCGCCGGTCTGCCGGACCTCCTTGACGGCGGCGAGCGGCACGGTCGTGCGGACGCGGTCCCGCTCGATCGTGAGGTGGTCGGCCCTCAGGATCGCGATGTGGTCGCCCCGGGCGAGGACTTGTGGGCTCAGCATGCCCACGTCGACCCGCGGCGGAGCGCGACGGTTGTACGCGTCCCGGCGCCGATCCGGTCTCGAACCGGTCGCGGACGGGTCGCGGACCGGTCCCGAACTGCCCGAGACCGCGCCGGAGTCCGCCGCGCGCCCCGTTTTACGCCGGAATGGCCCCGCGCGTGCCCTCGGCGTGCCAGGCTGGAGCGAGCTGCGTGCGCTGCGTGATGCGCGGAAGGGTGGGGCCATGCGACCGACAGGGGCCGTACGCCGACTGCCGCGCGTCCGCGCCGGGGCCGAGTGCCGGCTGCCGCGCGTCCGTGCCGGGGCCGAGTACCGACTGCCGCGCGTCCGCGCCGGGGCCGAGTGCCGGCTGCCGCGCGTCCTGGTGGGGGCCGGCGGTGGGGGACTCCGGACGGCAGAGGGCCCCGGCGCCTCGCGGCGCCGGGGCCTGCCCTCCCCTGTTCCGACCTGGAGCCCCGAGCTCTCAAGGTCGGTCCCCTCGGACCGTTTTCCCCGAGCGGTCCGCCTCCCGTTGAAGATCTCCCCTCGGCCGCGCGCGCCAATCCTTGAGGCCCGTCACTCGAACGAGGGGTGTTGCGCGGCAGAAGCGCATTTTCGAATGTGGGTTCGATAGTCTGGCGGCGTTCGACGGGAAATGAGGGGGTGCCAGATCATGGCGCGACGACTCGACGTCACCGGGGCCGACGGCATCCGGCTGGCGGCCTGGGACTTCACGGCCGAGGGCGAGGCCCGCGCGGGGGCGGGGCCCGCGGCCCGGACGGGCCCGCGCCCGGCGGTGCGCCCGCCCGCCGTGGGCATCGCCCGCCAGCCCTCCGCTCCGGAGGACCGCCCCGCGCCGGCCGCGGCCCCCGCGCCGGCCGAAGGCCACCGCTCCGCCCCGGTGTTACTGCTCCACGGCCTGATGGGCCACGCCGCCCACTGGGCCCCCGCCGCGGCCCTCCTCGCGGCCGGCCACCGCACCGTCGCGCTCGACCAGCGCGGCCACGGCGCGAGCGAGAAGCCGCCCGGCGGCCCGTTCACGCGCGAGGCGTACGTGGCGGACGCGGCGGCCGTCATCGAGCGCCTCGGCCTCGCCCCCGTCACCCTCGTCGGCCACTCCATGGGCGCCCTGACCGCCTGGCAACTGGCCGCCGAGCGCCCGGACCTGGTCCGCGCCCTCGTCATCTGCGACATGCGGGCCTCCGCGCTCGGCGCGGCCTCGCAGCGCGCCTGGCAGGACTGGTTCCGGAGCTGGCCGGCGCCCTTCCCGACCCTGGAGGCCGTGCACCGCTGGTTCGGTGCGGACGACCCGTGGGTGGAGACGCCGAACCCGGCCCGCGGCGCCTTCTTCGCCGAGGTGATGACCGAGCGGCGCGACGGCTGGCACCCCGTCTTCGACCCGGAGCAGATGCTCACCTCCCGCGAGACCTGGGTCCACGACGCCCACTGGGACTCCCTCGCCCAGGTCCGCTGCCCCACCCTCGTCGTCCGCGGCCTCGACGGCGAGCTGGGTCGCGCCGAGGCCCAGGAGATGGTCCGCGTCCTCCCCCACGGGGCGTACGCGGAGATCCCCGACGCCGGCCACCTCCTCCACTACACCCACCCGGAAGCCTGGGCGGCGGCGGTGAACCCCTTCCTGACCGGCGTCCTGACCCCCTGACCCCCGCTCCCTGACCGACTGTCGCACCCCCGCCCTACGCTCCCCCTCATGAGCGTCTCCGTGTACTACTCCGTGCGCCGCCCGGCCCCCCTGACCCCGGCCGAGGCGGCCGCCGTGGAGCGCGTCACCGCCGCGCACCTGGCGGCGTTCCCGTACGACGACGAGGAGAGCCTGTACCTGTACGAGCACCCCGGCCCCGAGCCGGACGAGCTCCTGGCCGGCTCCACGAAACTGCCCCTCGACCCCGACCGCCTCCTGCCGGCGCTGGTCCACGTTCTGGACTCGGTCACGGAGCTGCGCCGGGCCCTGCCCGGGGCGGAGTGGCACGTGCACGTAGCCGACCAGGACGTCCCCTGGGAGGAGCCCGAGGGCTACGGCTTCCCGGGCATGCGCGAGCTCTGACCGCCCCGAACGACACCCCGCCGCATCCGGAGGGGACCCGTACATGCCACTGCCGTCCCGGCTGAACCGCCGCCCGGCGACCCGGCCCAAGGCCCGCGCCGCCAGGCCACCCGGCCGGCCGCGCCACGGGCGAGACGCTCAAGCTCACCCAGAGCGCGGCGACGCTCGACGCCTGGCACAGCCAGATCAGTGCGGTCTCCAACCGCACGAACCAGTGGGTGTGCGGGTACGACGAGCCCGGCTGCAAGACCTCGTACTGGAGCGTCGGCGTGCGGGCCCCCGACCCGGGCGGCACCGAGTGGGGCCACATGGGGAGGCGCTCGCTCAGCTCGCTGAAGTTCGTCCTCACCGAGCGCGAGTGCTACGGCCCCGCCTGCACGACGCGGCACTCCGAGCCCAACCCCACCGGGCCGTCCCGCTTCGGCAACCTGAACGGCGACGACGAGGCGGACCTCCTCGGGCTCCTGGGACGGCCACGAACTGTCCTGGAACGACATGAGCACCGTCTTCCGACGGGCGGTTGCCCCCGGTGCGTCAACGGTGTTCCGGGGCGGTTCCACCTCCCCGCCGTCCGGCCGCCGCCTGCCCTATGTGATCGCAGCATGACAAGGTACGGTGCCTGCGTGGCGCGTCGAGGCTTCTCTCCGCGCCACCTCAGGGAGGGATTAATTGCGCACACCACTGCTGAAGCGTCTGGCCACGGCGGCCACGACGCTGGGGCTCACCACCGCAGGTCTGCTGGGGGCGGGCGCCGTGCCCGCGCAGGCCGCGATCAGCGACTGCCCGTCGGGCTACTTCTGTGCTTGGAAGACCGGCGACGCCACGGGCACGATGTACAAGACGGCGATGGGCACACCGACCCTCGGCACCTGGGGCAACACGTTCCGGTCCGTCGTCAACCGCACGTCCAAGTGGGCGTGCCTGTTCGACGGCAAGAACTACGCTGCCAACTCCGGGGAGATGTTGCTGGCACCTGGCGCCAAGGAGACCGGGTTGACCAGCGGATTCGGCAATTCGCTGAGGCTCGCCTCGACCGACCTGGGCTGCATCCAGCCTTCGTTTCCGACGTGGCGCTCGGCCGATGTCTTCGGGCAGCCCGAGTTCAGTAACCTCAACAGCGATTGGCATTCCGACCGTCTCGTCCGCAACAACGCGGGACAGCTCTGGTTCCTGCCCGGGAACGGTGATGGCAAGCTCATCGGGACCGGAGGCTGGAACGCCTTCAACGCCTTCGTGCGCCACGGCAGCTTCGACGGGGACAACGTGGAGGACGTGGTCGCCCGTGAGGCTTCCACAGGGAAGCTGTGGCTGTACCCGGGCAGGGTGACGAGCTCGGGAGCTGCTCTCGGAGCCCGCAAGCTCATCGGCAGCGGTGGCTGGAACGTCATGGGGCAGCTGGTCGGCGCCGGGGACCTGAACGGTGACACCCGCTCCGACCTGGTAGCCGTCGAGAAGTCGTCGGGCAAGCTCTGGCTCTACCCCGGCACCGCCACCGGCGCCCTCGGCGCCCGCAAGCTGCTGGGTACCGGCGGCTGGAACGGCATGAATGCCCTCACTGGTGTCGGACACATGAACGGCGACGCCTACCCCGACCTGATTGCCCGCGAGGCGTCCACGGGCAAGCTCTGGTTCTATCCGGGCAAGGCCGGCTCCTACGGCTCTCGCGTGCTGATCGGTGGCGGCTGGAACTCCATGACCTCGCTCCTCGCGGTCGCCGACTACACCGGCGACGGCTCCAACGATCTGGCCGCGATCACCGGGCCCGGTACCTCCACCACACTGTGCCCCTCGGGAGACGGCTGCCTGCTCGTGTACCCGGGCACGGGTACGGGCAAGCTCGGGCCGGCCTCTCGGAAGGCCGAGGACTGGTGGGGCCTGAACGGGGTCTTCTGAGCCGGACGGAGGCGTCCGTCCCAGGGCGGATGCCTCCCCGGCGGGCCCGGGCGGCCGACGGCACGGGCATCGGCACGCGATCTCCGGCAGGGGACGGTGCCCCTCTGAGCGGCCCCGCCGCCCGGCGGGGTACATTTCCGCCCTACGGCGCGTCGAGCGGGCAGGGCCCGGCTCCGCGCCGTCACGACGGAGGGAACGAATGCGCATATCTCTGCGCCGACGCGTGGCCACGGCGGCCACGGCGCTCGGCCTCACCACGCTCGGCGTCCTCGGCGCCGGTGCGGCCCCCGCCCAGGCGGCGCCGGCCGACTGCCCCGCGGGCTACTTCTGCGGGTGGAAGACGGACGACGCCACCGGCACCATGTACAAGACCAACGTGAGCGTCGCCACGCTGGGCACCTGGGACAACCAGTTCCGCACGGTCTCCAACCGCACCAGCAAGTTCGCCTGCCTCCACAACGACCCGAACCACGGCTACGAGGGTGACGTCTGGTCCGTCGCCCCGAACCCGTCCGGCACCGAGTGGGGCGGCCCCGGCAGCACCAGCGTCAGCTCCGTCCGCCTGGTCCCCACCGAGCGCGAGTGCACCGGCGCCGACCCGTACCCCTCCTGGTACGCGAACCCGCAGACCACCGCGCCCGCCTTCGGCGACCTCGACGGCGACAGGACGTCCGACGTCCTCGCCCGCGACAAGGCCGGCCGCCTCTGGTTCCTGCCCGGCGACGGCAGCGGCAGGCTCGTCGGCGCCGGCGGCTGGAACGCGATGAACGCCCTCACCCGGCACGGCGACTTCTCCGGCGACGGCAAGGAGGACGTGATCGCCCGCGAGGCGTCCACTGGCAAGCTGTGGCTGTACAAGGGCGCCGGCACCGGCTCGGTCGGCAACCGCGTCCTCATCGGTTCGGGTGGCTGGAACGCCATGAACCACCTCACCGCCTTCGGCGACCTCACCGGCGACGGCCGCTCCGACCTGTTCGCCGTGGAGAAGTCCACCGGCAAGCTGTGGCTGTACCCCGGTACGTCCACCGGAGCGCTCGGCGCCCGCAAGCTGATCGGCGCGGGCGGCTGGAACAGCATGAACGCCCTCATCGGCTTCGGCGACATGACCAAGGACGGCAAGGCCGACCTCCTCGCCCGCGAGCCCTCCACCGGCAAGCTGTGGCTCTACCCCGGCAAGACCGGCGGCCTCGCCCCGCGCGTCCTCATCGGCGGCGGCTGGAACAGCATGGGCGCGTTCCTCGCGGTCGGCGACCGCAGCGGCGACGGCTACGCCGACCTGTCCGCCATCACGAACAGCAGCTACTCGTCGAACTACGGTCGCGGCGCGGGGCTCCTGGTCGCGTACGACGGCAAGTCCACGAACGGCTTCCAGCCGGGCGTCATGGAGGACGAGTCCTGGTTCGACCTGAACGGCCAGTTCTGATCCGCTGACCCGCTGATACGCGAAAGGGCCTCCGTCCCGGCCGGGGACGGAGGCCCTTTCACACCCGCGCGGCCCTCCTTGACCTGGGCGGGGAACGCGCCCCGGGCGGCGGGGAGGCCGGTGTCCTCGGAGTCACGGACGTGCACGGCGTGCGCGCCGGCGGCGAACTCGGCGCCCTGGAGCCGGCGTCCACCGCCTGCGACCGGCTCCGCTTCGGCGGCCCGACGTCCCGGGACGCGTGCGTCGACGCCGTCCGCGCCCGCCCTCCGCGCGGCGGGACGGCGGCTAGCCTGACCGGGTGATACGCGCCTGGATCCTGCCCTCGATGTTCGCGCTCGTCGGCGTGCTGCTCGCCGCGCCCTCGTTCGCCCGGGGGGACGCCGGTACGGGAGCCGCCCTGCTGGCGTTCCTGCTGCTCCTGGCGGGCGTCAACTCGCCCCTGGTCTTTCCCCGTTCGCTCACCTCGGCCGAGGCCGTGCGCCGCGGCACGGCGGACGGGCGGCCCGTCGTCTACTGGCGGCCGGGCTGCCCGTACTGCGTGCGGCTCCGCGTCCGGCTCGGCGGGCGGGCCCGCCGGGCCCACTGGGTGAACATCTGGCGCGACCCGGAGGCCGCGGCGGCGGTGCGTGCCGCGAACGGCGGCGACGAGACCGTCCCCACCGTCCTCGTGGCGGGCCGCCCGCACACCAACCCCGACCCGGCCTGGCTCCGCGACCGGATCGACGGCCTCACCCCGCCGGCCGCTCCGGGTGGTCCGGCACGCTGACCCCGTACGACGGGAAGACGCCGGTCAGCATCGCGTACTCCTCGGCGGAGAGCCGGTCCCGCTTCCAGATCGCCTGCGCGGCCGTCGTCGTCCGGGAGATCGCGGAGTGCAGCCCGCCGCCCGGCCGGGCGGCCCGCAGCTCCTGCGCACGCGGGTGGAAGGAGTCCCGGACCAGCTTGTCCAGGGCCGAGAAGCGCGCCGCGTCGAACTTCGGCACCACGGCGTGGTCGAAGGCCCCGGAGGCGACCGCCACGGCCGTGGCGTGCCGGATCTCCTGGAGGGCGGTCAGCGGCAGGCGGGAGGCGGCGGCGACGAAGGCGGCCACGTCGGGCGGGACCAGGGAGGACGACATGCCCGCAGGCTCTCACGGACGCACCGGGCCGCCTCAGCGGGCGTACGGGTTGTCCGCGACCGGGCCCGGCTGCGTCGGGAGCGGCGGGTGCCCGGGCGGGGGCGGCGGCTCGGCCGCGGGGGTCCGGCGGAGGCGGGCGAGGTCGGCGAAGATGAAGAGCACCGCGACCACGCACAGGATCGTCGACTGCGTCGAGAACCCCACGTTCTTCAGGTTGAGGAGCGTCTGGAGGGCGCCGGCGAAGAGCGAGCCGACCGCCACGTCCAGCACCGTGCCCTCGCCGCTCCGCAGGCTGCACCCGCCGGCGGTCAGACCGAGCAGGCACACGATCATGAACTCCCGGCTCAGCCCGGCCTGCGTCGTCGACCCGATCCGCGCCGTGAACGCGAACCCGGCCACCGCCGCCAGCAGGAACGCCGGCAGGAACAGCAGCACCGTCACCCGCAGCCAGCCCGGCTCCGGCACCGCGAGCCGCCGCTCCTGGCGGGGCAGGTACCAGGCCACGGCCAGGAAGAGCGCCACCCCGATCAGGAACAGGCCGGGGATCCGCGCCCCGTTGTAGTCCAGCCCCGTCAGCCAGGACGACCGGACCAGGACCGTGCCCTCCGGCGCGATGTCACCGACCAGCGTCTCGGCACCGATCAGCAGCGCGACCGCCGAGAACAGGGCGTGCCCCGTCTGCGCGTTCAGCGACAGGAAGCCGCTGAGGAAGGCGAACGGCACCGCCGCAAGCAGCGCGAGCAGCACCCCGAACAGCATGCCGCCGTTGTCGGAGGCGTTCACGCCGAGGATCACCGCGCCCAGGCCGGCCACGCCGATCGTCGCCGGCTCGATCCGCTTGCTGCGCAGCAGCAGCAACTGCGACAGGGCCAGGACGCCGGGGACCACCGCGACCGAGGCGATCGTCCTCAGCATCCGGTCCGCCGGGGACGTCGGCGCCTCGCCCATGCACACCACCACGAGCACGACCGTCGCCGCCCCGATCAGCCCCAGCCACCACCCCTGCCCCCGCCGCACCGCGGCCCCGCCGACCGTCACGTCCGCCCCTCCCGTACCACCGCGCGTCACCGCCAAGTCCCCATCCTGGCGGACGCCTTGGCGCCTCCACGCCTTTTCCGGCAACTCGCCGTCCGGAGAAATCCGCTCGCCGCCGCCCGACCCGCCCCGGTACGTTCCCCGCCATGACCAGCCCCCGCCCCAGCCCCCGGCCGACGACGACCCTCTGGCGCCCCACCGGCCCCGAGGAGCTCGCGCTCGTCCGCGCGGCGGACTGGCGCGCCTGGCCGCCCCGGCTGCCCGAGCAGCCGATCTTCTACCCGGTCCTGAACGAGGACTACGCGATCCGCATCGCCCGCGACTGGAACGTGAAGCACAGCGGCGTCGGCTACGTCACCCGCTTCGAGGTCGACTCCGCCTTCCTCGCCCGCTACCCGGTCCAGCAGGCCGGCGGCCGCACCATCCTGGAGCTGTGGGTCCCGGCCGAGGAGCTCGACGAGTTCAACGCCCACCTCGTCGGCCCGATCACCGTCACCCACGAGTTCCGCTGACCCCGCCGGCGGAGGGTGCGGAAAAGACCAACAGGGTCGTACAACCTTTCGGATGCCCGTGGGTCTCATGGGGTGGCAGGGCATGGCGCGCCTGCCGTGAAGGCCGAGTTCTGCCACCCCAGGAGGAACAGCACGTGCTTCCGCCCCGCCCGCACCACCGTCGTCTCGCAGCCGCCGTCGGCATCGTCCTCGCCGCGACCGCCGGTGCGGGCCTGCTGACCGCTCCCGCCCACGCCGCACCCACCGCGGCCGTCGCCGCGAGCACCGCCGAGGCACCCCTGCCCTTCCCCGAGCGGGCCGAGCTGGCCGGCGTCGGAAACACCCACTTCCTCACGCGCGATCCGGAGACCGGTGACTCCGTGGTGCGGTCGTACGAGGACGGCACCGGGCAGAGCTACGACGGCCGCGTCGACCTGCGGTCCACCCGGACCGACGACTACGTGATCCACGTCGGCCACTACTTCGTAGAGCAGCGGAACGTGGACGCGAGCAGCCCGCTGCAGGTCCCCCTGGGGGTGACGCACACCGGCACCGTCGTCTACGCCGGATCCGCCGCCGACGCCGTCTTCACCTCCGTCGAGACCGAGACGGGCACGGTGCTGCGGAAGCACACCGCCGTCGGCGGCACCACCGTCGTGACCGGCTTCCCCGAGGGCGCGATCTGGATGAGCGTCGCCCCCGCGACGCACGACCACGCGCTCGTCACCTTCCACGACCGCACCGGGCCGAAGTGGGGCCTGCTCGACCTCGCCACCGGCACCGTGGGCGACATCCACGCCCGTACGCCCGAGTCGGCGAACGGCGACGTGGCGGTCTCCGAGACCCACGTCGCCTGGACCGAGGGCGACGGGACCGCCCGCCCGAAGGTCTTCGTCCTGGACCGTGCCACGGACAAGGTGCGGGAGATCCCGGTCGCGGACGAGTGGGCGCGCGACCTCCAGGTCGGACTGCTCGACGGCTGGGTGGTGTACGGCGAGCCCGGCGGTCTCTCCTCGGGCGCGGCGAACCCGCTGTACTCCGTCAGCGCGCACAGCCTGACGGACCCCGACGCGGCTCCGGTGGAGCTGCTCGACCACCTCACCTCTTCCGCCGTCGCCCCGGACGGGAGCCTGTACGTGCGCGGCGGCCTCGTCGGCAAGGGCGAGGGCATGTACCGGATCGAGGACAAGGGCGGCGAGACGCCGGTGGTCACCCTGGTGGCCACGACCGGGGAGCCCACCGAGGTCGTGATCGGCGCCGGCGGCCCGCCCGCGACGGTCGACCTCGACAAGAACGGCGGGAAGGTCTCCTTCGCCTGGGACTTCTCCCGGACCAACGTCGACATCGAGGTCACCCTGCGGCACGTCCGCACCGGCAAGACCAGCGAGATGCACGAGGTCCATCCCCAGGACACCACCGTGCCGTTCACCTGGGACGGCACCGCCGGCACCCCCTACGAGGGTGCCCCCAACGGCGCCTACACCTGGGAGGTGAGGGCCAACCCGCTCAGCGGCATCGGCCCCGGCGCGATCGCCACGGGAAGCTTCACCGTCACCCGCGCCGTCCGGCCGCACGACTTCAACGACAACGCCGGCCTCGACCTGCTGAGCCGAGACACGTCCGGGCGCCTCTGGCGCCAGGACTCCCACTACAGCCCGTACGCCAACGACGGGCAGATCATCGTCGTGGACACGCCCGCGCTCGTCGGCGGCGGCTGGCAGGTCTACGACCGGATCGAGGCGGTCGGCAACCTCGCGGGCTCGGCGGTCGGCGACCTCGTCGCCCGCGACCGGGACGGAGTCCTCTGGCTCTACCAGGGCAACGGCACCGGCGGCTTCGCCACCCGCGTCCGGATCGGCGGCGGCTGGCAGACGTACGACAAGATCACCGGTGGGTCCGACCTCACCGGCGACGGCCGCGCCGACGTCCTCGCCACCGACCGCACCGGCGTCCTGTGGCTGTACAAGTCCACCGGGAACGCCGCCAACCCCTTCGCCACCCGCCAGCGGATCGGCGCCGGATGGGGCGGCTACAGCAAGGTCGCCGCCACCGGGAACATCGGCGGCGCCGCCGCCGGTGACCTCGTCGCCCGCGACAAGGACGGCGTCCTGTGGCTGTACCTCGGCAAGGGCGACGGCACCTTCGCGCCGCGCACCCGCGTCGGCAGCGGGTGGAACGCGTACACGCACATCGTCGCCGTCGGCGACTCCACCGGGGACGGGCGCGCAGACCTGGTCGGCCTCAGCCCCGGGGGCGACTGGCTGTACAAGGGAACCGGGAGCTGGAGCGCCCCCTTCAAGGGCCGTGAACTCATGGGCCAGACCATCCCGGTGAACGCCTCGCAGCTCGTCTTCTGACGGCACCGGGGGGCCTTCCCGCGCGCGCCCGCGCCGGAAGGCCCCCCAGGGCTCAGCCCTTGCTGACCGCCGTCAGGATCTCCGGCAGCCGGTGCGCCATCCGCCCCGACATGAGCTTCAGGGCGCCCCAGGTCAGCAGGGCGCCGTAGGTGACGCCCAGGGGCAGCAGGAGCCACAGCAGCGCGTGCTGGTCGCTGACCCGCAGCCACACCAGCAGGGCGATCAGCGGGGCGCACAGCAGCGGGCCGCCGAGCATGCCGCCGAAGAGCGCGGCCATCGCCATGCCGCCCTGGCCCGGCGCCACGTTGCGGTGCGACTCCTGGGGGATCGAGTACGGGTACCGCACCGACGCGACCACGCCCAGCGCCAGCATCGCGCCGAGCAGGGCGAACGCCAGGCCGAAGACCTCCGGGAGCTGCGACCAGCCGCCGGTGACCAGCGCCGTGCCCACGGCGACGACCACCGTGAACGGGACGGTGATCGCGATCATCACGTACGCCCGGTCGCGCAGCTCCGCGTACGCGTCCGCCGGCGACGAGATCGTCTGCGCCACCATCCAGAACGCCGACGAGTCCTGCCCGAACTGGTTGAACATCTGCACGCCCAGCATCCCCGACGCGAAGCACGCCCAGTAGACCGAACCGGACTCCTGGAAGGCGTTGAACAGCGGGACGAGCGCGCCGACCGCCAGCGCCGTCACCCACGCCGCCTTCGTCTTCGGATCGCGCCAGACGTAGCGGAAGCACCGTTCCATCACCGCGCCGGTACGCCCCCCGGGCAGCAGCCGGGCCAGGAGCCCGCGCCCCTCCGCCGGATCGCGCACGGCCTCCGGTGCCGCGCCGATGGTCGAACCGTCCGGCTCGACCATCAGCCGCACCAGGCTCCGCCGCCACCACCACACCAGCGCCCCCAGCGCCGCCGCCGTGAGCAGCAGGCGCGCCACGGCGGGCACGAGGTCCCCGTCCGCCGCCGACCGCACCGCGGCGACCGCGGAGGCCGGCGGCAGCCAGCCCACCACCGACGCGATCGTGTCGAGCACCGACAGGTCCTTGGACCGGCCCAGCGCCTGGGCGCCGAAGTTGACCGCCTGGATGCCCAGCGCGATCACCAGACCGCTCAGCAGCGCCATGTCCCGGCCCTTGCGGGAGGTCAGCAGCCGGACGTTGGCCGTCGCGATCGCCCGCGACAGCGCCACGCACACCAGCAGCACCAGCGGCACCGCGAGAACGGCGAGGACCGTCGCCGCCGCCCCGTGCGCGACCGCGACGACCGCCCCGACCGCCAGACAGAGCGTGAACAGCGGACCGATGCCCACGAGGGAGGCCACGAGCAGCGCCCGCACCAGCGGCCGCGGCCGCAGCGGCAGCATCACGAGCCGGGAGGGGTCCAGCGTCTCGTCCCCGCTCGGCAGGAACAGCGGCATCACCGCCCAGCCCAGGCCGAAGACCCCGACCGTGAGGACCGCCACCGCCCCGGCCGCCGCGTGCCCCCGCAGCAGCAGGAAACCCAGCACCATGAAGGCGGCGATCAGCGCCACCACCACCAGGGAGGCCACGAACGCGGCGGTGCGCCCGCCGGACTGCCGCAGCCCGTTCCGCATCAGCGACAGCTTCAGGCGGACGAAGACCGGGGTGAGCGACGGCCCGCCGGCCGCGGCGGTCACGGGCGCTCACCCCGGGCGCCGCCCAGCCAGTCCAGCGCGTCGCCCGCCGCCGCCCGGTCGTGCGCGCCGACCAGCTCCAGGAACGCCTCCTGGAGGGTGGCCGCCGAGCCCTTCACCTCCGCCAGCGGCCCCTGCGCCCGGATCCGGCCGCCGGCCATCACCGCCACCCAGTCGCACAGCGACTCCACCAGCTCCATCACGTGGCTGGAGAAGACGACGGTCGCGCCGGAGGCCGTGTACCGCTCCAGGACGCCCCGGATGGTCTGCGCGGAGACCGGGTCGACGCCCTCGAAGGGCTCGTCGAGGAAGAGCACGTCCGGGTTGTGCAGCAGCGCCGCCGCCAGACCGATCTTCTTCCGCATGCCGGTCGAGTAGTCGACGACCAGCTTGTGCTGCGAGCCGGCCAGGTCCAGCACGTCGAGGAGCTGGGTGGCCCGCTTGTCGACCTCCGTACCGGGCAGCCCCCGCAGCCGCCCGCTGTACGCCAGGAGTTCACGGCCCGAGAGCCGCTCGAAGAGCCGCAGCCCCTCCGGCAGGATGCCGATTCTCGCCTTCACCTGGGCGACCGACTCGGGGTCGCTCCACACGTCGTGGCCGGCCACCCGGATCCGGCCGGAGTCCGGCCGCAGCAGGCCGGTGATCATGGAGAGGGTGGTGGTCTTGCCGGCGCCGTTCGGGCCGACGAGCCCGATGAACTTCCCCGCGGGCAGCACCAGATCGATCCCGTGCACGGCGATCTGCTGCCCGAACCGCTTCCACACCCCTTCCACGTGCACGGCGGGCGCCGCACCGGATGGTTCCGGTGCGGCGCCCGCCGAGTCGAACGCTCCGTCAAATGCCTGGTCAGGCATGGTATGTCAACCCTTCGGCTGTCCCCGTACGGCGCTGTTCGCGCCGTTCGGTCCACCCTAAGGGGACCGCCGGGGGAAGCCCCGGGTCACGGGCGCCGGGCCCGCGCCTCCGCCGCCTCCCGCCCGCACGCGTACGCGAGCGCGCTGATCAGCTCCTCCGCGTCCGGCAGCCAGCGGTTGGCGGGCGTGGGGCGGCGGGCCCACTGGACCGCGCCCCGGCCGCCGATCCGGGTGGGCGGCGCCGCCACGTAATGCCCCTCCCCGCGCGTGGCGAGGTCCAGCGAGGCCGGGACCCAGCCCAGCTTGCGGATCAGGTCGGGCACCTTCGCGGAGGCGCCGGGCAGCACGAAGAAGAACATCCGGCGGTCCGGGGTGCAGGTCACCGGGCCCAGCGTCAGCTCCATGCGCTCCATCCGGGCGAGCGCCAGGAAACCGGCCGCCTCGGGCACCTCGATGGCGTCGAAGGTGCGGCCGGTGGGGAGCAGGATCGACGACTTCGGCTGCTTCGACCACATGCGGCGGGCGCCGACCGCGCTCCCGGTCGCCAGCGTCGACCAGTCGGGTTTCACGGCGTGGGCACCCGGCAGGGGGCAGTCGGCGGCGCCGCAGGAGCAGCGCTCCCGGCCGTCGACGGCTTCCAGCCAGGTCCCCGGGAAAACGTCCCAGTGCCGCTCTTCCGCATACCGCACGGCGCTGTCGAGCAGCTGCTCCCCTCGCTGCTTGGGGATCTGTGCGGCTTCCGTCGTGACTCCGATGGTCTCATCCACGGTGAAGACAACTGCCCCCGTCACCTGGGGTTACGGGCGCGGCGGCGCCGGGAGTGAGGCATCGATCCTGCATGCGGGGCGCATGGGTGCACGCGTGGGGGCGCGCGGGGGACCGGGGAGCGGGGGAGGGGTACGGAAAGGGCGGGGGCGGACGCGGGACGGGCCGGGAGGGGGGGAGCGCCGGCCGTCGAGCGACGTGTCCGGTTTCGCGTGTTCACATCGGCATTGACCGGATATCCACCGGGCAGTGAACACTCCGTGTCCGTTCATGCTCCGTCTGGGGGTTCCACTCATGGCAGCCAGGCCACTCGTGCCGCGACAGCCCAACGAAAGGCTCCAGGCGCTCATCCAGGAGGCCGGGTGCTCCAACGCCGGCCTCGCCCGCAGGGTCAACATGGTCGGCGCCGAGCGCGGCCTCGACCTGCGGTACGACAAGACCTCGGTGGCGCGCTGGCTCCGCGGGCAGCAGCCGCGCGGCCGGGCGCCCGGCATCATCGCGGAGGCGATCGGCCGCAAGCTCGGCCGCACGGTGACGATCGACGAGGTGGGGATGGCCAACGGCCGGAACCTCGCGGCGGGCGTCGGCCTCCAGTTCGCCCCGACCGTGCTCGGCGCGATCGAGCAGGTCTGCGAGCTCTACCGGAGCGACGTGGGCCGCCGGGAGTTCCTCACCGGCTCCGCCCCCGCCGCCTCCGCGCTCGTGGAGCCCAGCCGGGACTGGCTGATCACCGGCGCGGACGCGCAGGTGGCGCGCGCGACCGGGGCCCGGGTCGGCCGCTCGGACGTGGCGGCGGTGCGGGAGACGACGGCGGCGCTCGTCGAGCTCGACCGGCGCTTCGGCAGCGGGCACGTGCGCCCGGTGGTGGTCCACTACCTCGACAGCGTGGTCTCCGGGATGCTGTCGGGATCCTACCGGGAGGCGGTGGGCCGGGAGCTGTTCGGCGCGGTGGCCCGACTGACCGAACTGGCCGGGTACATGGCGGTGGACACCGGCGAACCGGGCCTGGCCCAGCGGTACTACATCCAGGCGCTGCGGCTCGCCCAGGCCGCCGGGGACCGGGGGTACGGCGGCTACGTGCTGGCCGCGTCGATGAGCCACCTGGCGGCGGAGCTCGGGAACCCGCGGGAGATCGCCCAGTTGGCGCGGGCCGCGCAGGAGGGGACCCGGGGCGGGGTGCCGCCGCGCGCGGAGGCGATGTTCCTGGCGGCGGAGGCGCGCGGGCACGCCCTGCTCGGGGACGTCCGCGCCTTCGAGTCGACGGCGGGCCGCGCCGTGCGCGCGCTGGAGGCGGCCGATCCGGAGACGGGCGACGACCCGGCCTGGATCGCCCACTTCGACCAGGCGTACCTCTCCGACGAACTGGCCCACTGCTACCGGGACCTGGGGTGGGCGGAGGCCGCCGCCCGGGCGGCGGAGGAGGCCCTCGCCGGGCATCCGGAGGGGCGGGCGCGGCGGCGGGCGATCGGCTTCGCGCTGCTCGCGGCGGCCCAGGTGCAGCAGCGGGAGATCGAGGAGGCGTGCCGGACGGGCACGCGGGCGCTCGAACTCCTCGGCACGCTGCGGTCGTCGCGGGGCGCGGAGTACCTGGAGGACCTGAGGGACCGCCTGGAGCCGTTCGCGGGCGAGACGGTGGTCCGGGAGTTCGAGGCGCGCCTGGAGGCGCACGCGGCCTGAGCGGACGGGTCCGGGGCCGGACCCGTTCCGTACGAAGGGTGTTACCGGGCTCACACGTGTGTGCGGAGCCGTGGGCGCACCCGGTAGCGTGAGCCGACGATTCCATAGGTCCATCAGTAGGAGTCCCGGTGACGCAGAACGGACAGGGTCCGGAGCAGGGGGGCGCGCAGGCGTGGGGCGCCTGGGGGCCCGCCGGCGGTCCGCCGCAGCCGGGCGGGCAGCCGCTGCCGCCCGCGCAGCCGCTGCCCCCCGAGGCGCCGCCCGCCGGTGATCTCCAGGCCACGCAGTACCTCGCGCCGGTCCCGCCGCAGGGCGGTCCCGGGGCGATGCCGCCCGCCGGTCCGCCGGCGGGTTACGGCTACCCGCCGCCGGTCGCCGCGCCCGGCGGCGACATGCAGGCGACCCAGCACCTCGCCCCGGTGCCGGGCGGCGCGCCGCCGGCGGGCCCGCCCGCCGGGTACGGCTATCCGCCGCCGGTCGCCGACATGCAGGCCACCCAGCACATCGCCCCGGTGCCGCCGCACGGCGGGGCGGGCGACGGCGGACAGACCCAGTTCCTGGGGACGGGCCGGCTGCCGCAGCAGCCCGCGCCGGCCGGCGCCTCGGACGCGACCCAGTACATAGCCCCCGTACCGGGCGGACCCGTGCCCGGCGGCCCGGTGCCCGGTGGTCCGGTGCAGGGCGGGCCCGCGCCGTCGCAGCCGCCCGCCGAGTTCGACAGCCTGTTCCGGGACGCGGCGCCCGCGCAGCCCGCGCCGCCGGCGTACCAGCAGCAGGCCCCCGCTCCGTACCCGCCGCAGCAGTACGGCTTCCAGGGCGGTGGCGGCCACCAGGCGCCCGGCGGCTACCAGCAGGGCGGGTACGACGGCCCCTACGACGCGTACGACGAGCCCGCGCCGCGCCGGAAGTCGCCGGTCGCGCTGATCGCGGCCGTGGTGGTGGGCTGCGCGGTCGTCGGGCTCGGCGCGGGCGCGCTGCTCAGCGGCGGCGACGAGGAGAAGGACCAGAAGGCCGGACAGACGGTGGCGCCGAGCTCGCAGGCCCCCTCGCCGAGCGGCGGCGCCTCCGAGGCGCCGGAGAAGCCGGCCGACCCGGCCGAGCCGCAGGCGAAGGAGCTGGACAAGCTGCTCGCCACCAGCAACGACAGCCGGGACACGGTGATCAGCTCGGTCGAGCTGATCAAGCGGTGCAAGAACCTCGACAAGGCCGCCGCCGACCTGCGCGGCGCGGCCCAGCAGCGCCGGGGCCTGGTGACCAAGCTCCAGACGCTCAGCGTCGACAAGATCCCGGACAGCGGGGCGCTGACGGCGGCGCTCACGCGCGCGTGGCAGGCGTCGGCGTCGGCCGACGACCACTACGCGGCCTGGGCCGTCCAGATGAAGGCCAAGAACGCCTGCAAGGGCGGCCACGCCAAGTCGACCAACCACTTCAAGGCGGCCAACGACAAGAGCGGCGAGGCGACCAAGGCCAAGCAGGAGTCGGCCCGGCTGTGGAACCCGACCGCCGACAAGTACGGACTGGACCGGCGGACCGCCACCCAGCTGTAGGCGGCGGCCCGGCCGGCCCGGGGCGGGTCAGCGGTGGGCGGTGACGGTCGGGCCGACGTCCACGAAGCCCGGCTTCTGCGCCACCAGGCGTCCCTTGCGGACCACCTGGAACGTCACCTCGTGGTTGACGATCCGGGGGAAGTCGGGGGCGCCGAGCAGGTCCTCGTACATCCAGCGCAGCGGCGGGGTGAGGCCGCCGGTGTCCACGCGGGTGCCGCGGTCGAGGGCCTCGGTGATGTCGGAGGCGGTGACCGTGTCGCTGTCGAGGGACTCGATGACCTTCTTGAGGACCGTGTAGGCGATCCAGGTGGTCTGCACGCCGGTGTCGGTCGGGTCGACCCGGTTGTCGGCGAAGGCGTGCTCCTTGATGACCCTCCGCATCGGCTCCCAGCTCTTGTCGTCCGCCTCCGGGTACCAGCCGGTGACGAAGGCGCCCTCGAAGGGGCTGCGGGCGCCGCCGGTGCGGTCGATGACGGGCTGGCCGACGCTGCCGAGGATGGACGAGATCCGCACGCGGGCCTCCTCCCCGTCCTCCGCCTGGGCGCCGCCGGCGGACTGCGGGAGCCGGCGGAAGGAGTCGAAGAAGGTCTGGGTCCGCTCGCCGAGCACGGCGGCGACGCAGCCGTCCTTCGAGCCCGCCCGCTCCCGGGCGCGGGCGGCCTGGGCGGTGTACTCGGTGGCGTCCTCGACGGCCGGGATGTCGACGGCGCCGCGCTTGGACCCCTTCTTCAGGCCGGCGTCGAGGAGCCCCGGCAGCTGGTCGCCGGCGAGGGTGTCGGGACGGACCAGGGAGACCTTGCGGCAGGACTCGGCGAGCTGCATGCCGTGCCCGGCGATGAGGGCGGCCAGGCCGCCGTTGACGGGGTACGAGAGGGAGCTGGTGAACTCGTCCTCGGTGATGCCGTAGCCGCCGATGTACGGGATGCCGGCCGCTTCGAGGGGGGCCATGAAGGCGCGGCCGTTCTGGCTGTACGAGCCCACCACGGCCACCGCCTTCTCGCGGACGGCGCGGCGGGCGCAGGCGGCGGCGCCGGCCGGGGTGTTCTCCTCGTTGCAGGTCAGGACGCGCAGTTCGTGGCCGTCGATGCCGCCCTCGGCGTTCACCCAGCGGGCGTACGCCTGGGCCATGGCGGGCATGCCGGGCATGTTGGTCGCGCGGGTCTGGTCGGGGGCCCAGGTCATCACCGTGACGGGCTCCCTGGAACCCCCCGTGGTGCCAGGGAGCACGCCACACCCGGTGAGGAGCGACGCGCCGGCCACCGCGGCGGTGACGGACGCGAGAAGTGGGGACAGTCGCCTACCGGTCATGGGCACGCACTTTTCCGCCTCATGGGTAACGCGGGAGTGTGCGCCGTTCAACGGAGGGTGACCTGGAGGTGAATTGCGGGGGTCGCGGGGCCTAAGGGGAGGGGGTGCGTCCGCTTGTCGGTGGGGAACCGTACGATCGGACGATGTCCAGTTCCGCCCCCGGTCCGGTGAACTCTTCCCGTCGCGGCCGTCGCTCCTCCACCATGGGCGGCATGCCGCTCAACGACATGCCGTGGTGGCGCTGGCGCGCTCAGGTGCGCTCGGCGCTGCACATGCTTTCCGACCCCGGGTTCCACCGGTCCGTCTGGCTCGCCGGCCACGAGGGCTACGGGGACGTCACCGACGCCGTCTACCGGCTCGTCGAGGACACCTGGCTCGACAACTGGTCCGCCGAGAAGTACGTCGGCGCGATCTTCCGGGACTCCGGCGAGGCGCAGCTCGTCGACGTCGTCGTCCTCCGGGTGCTGCGGATCCTGCACCAGGTGGGCCCCGACGCGCCCGTCTCCGCCTACCTGGAGCACCCCGGCTGGCCCGAGGCCGTCCACGCGGCGCGCGAGGCGCACGTCCGGCTCGCGACCGCCGACGGGGACGACCCGGACGCGCCGCCGCGCTCCCTGGAGGTGCTGCGGGTCCTCACGCGCGTGTGAGGACCCGGGCCCCGGCCCGGGAGGTCCGCGGCCGGGTCCGGTGGACGGACGGTGGTGTGGACCGGGCGCCGCGGTGTGGCACGCTGTTGCGATGACCGACCAGTACGTCCTCACCATCTCGTGCCCGGACAAGCAGGGCATCGTGCACGCCGTGTCGAGCTACCTCTTCATCACGGGATGCAACATCGAGGACAGTCAGCAGTTCGGAGACCGCGACACCGGTCTCTTCTTCATGCGGGTGCACTTCTCGGCCGAGGCGCCGGTGACCGTGGAGAAGCTGCGGGCGAGCTTCGCGGCGGTGGGCGACTCCTTCCAGATGGACTGGCAGATCCACCGCGCCGACGAGCGCATGCGGGTCGTGCTGATGGTCTCGAAGTTCGGCCACTGCCTGAACGACCTCCTCTTCCGGTCCCGGATCGGGGCGCTGCCGGTCGAGATCGTCGCCGTCGTCTCCAACCACACCGACTTCGCCGAGCTCGTCGCCTCGTACGACATCCCCTTCCGGCACATCCCCGTGACGAAGGACACCAAGCCGGCGGCGGAGGCGGAGCTGCTGGCGCTGGTCGAGGAGGAGCGGGTCGAACTCGTCGTCCTCGCCCGCTACATGCAGGTCCTCTCCGACGACCTCTGCAAGCGGCTGTCCGGCCGGATCATCAACATCCACCACTCCTTCCTGCCGAGCTTCAAGGGCGCCAAGCCGTACCACCAGGCGCACGCGCGCGGCGTGAAGCTGATCGGGGCGACGGCGCACTACGTGACGGCGGACCTCGACGAGGGCCCGATCATCGAGCAGGAGGTCGAGCGGGTCGGGCACGAGGTGACGCCCGACCAGCTCGTCGCGATCGGGCGCGACGTGGAGTGCCAGGCGCTGGCCCGGGCGGTCAAGTGGCACGCCGAGCGCCGCATCCTCCTCAACGGCCGCCGCACCGTCATCTTCGCCTGACCCAGCACCGCCGCGCCGCCGCGCCGCCGCGCCGCCGCTCCGCTGCGGGCTGCGCCCGCCGGGGCTGGTTGCGGTGCCGCCGCGCCGCCGCTCCGTTGTGGGCAGGCGTTCCGCAAGGGGCGGAACGGGTGGGCACAACGGAACGGCACCCTTGCGGGTGCCTCCGCACGTGTGCCTGGACCCGCACCACGACCGCGCCGCGCACCGGGTGCGGGTTCAGGCCCGGAAGCCTTGGCCCGGCAGGGGGCGCCGTCCCTGTGCCCACCCGTCCCGCCCCAGCGGGACGCCTGCCCACAGCGACGGCGGGCGCAGCCCACAGGGACGGCGGGCGCAGCCCACACAGGGACGGGGGCGCAGCCCACAGGGACGGCGGGCGCGGCCCGCACGGGGCGCTGGGCGCAGCCCACAGGGGCGGCGGGTGCGGCCCGCGTGGGGTCAGAGGCGGCTCAGGGAGGCTGCGGCGGAGAGGACGTCCCTGATGGCCTCGCGATCGCCGTCCTGCCCCGCTGCCGCCTCCTCGGGCGAGATGTGCCCCGCCACCAGCTGGCAGAACTCGACCCCGTCCATCGCGACCTGCGCCACCGTGTGCTCGGGAGAGCCCAGCGCCGCGGGCGAGTCCAGCGCGACGTACCAGTGGCCGCCGCCCGCGCCCTCCACCTCCAGGTGGAGCGAGCGACCGGGCGCGCCCGCCGCGACGAGGTGGCGCGGCGGCCCCGCGCGGCCGGTGCGGCGGCGCTCGGCGACCGCCGCCGGCAGCAGCCGCGCCGCCAGGTCGATCATGCCGTGCAGGTGCGGCCCGCTGGGCGGCTCGTACGGATAGGCCACCGCGTTCGCGATGTCGTCCGCGTGGACCCAGCACTCGAAGGCCCGCTCCAGGAGCGCGTCCTTCAGGGGCAGGGCGAAGTCGCCGTAGGTGACCGTGAGGTTCGCCACCCCGCGGCCCGCGAACGACGCCGTCCGGATCAGGGCGTGGCTCTGGTCCCGCCACGGCGCCCGCAGCGCCCGGTTCGGCGGCCGGTCCAGCGCCTCCCAGAAGGCTTCCGTCCGCTCCGTCGGCGACAGCTCCGGCAGGTCGGGGCCGAGCGGGTCGTCGAGGCCCAGCGCGGCCGTCACCAGGCCGTCGACGGCCAGGAGGTGGCCGATCACCCCGGCGACGGTCGACTTCCGCCGCACCAGCCGGTCGTCCTCGTACCACTTGAGCCGCACCGGCGCGTGCCACTCCGCCTCGCCGATGTCCCGCAGCAGCGCGTCGAGCCGGGCGGTCTCCGCGTCGTACGGCGCCGCCCACGCGGGCACCGGGATGCGGGCCGGGCGCCGGCCCAGGCAGTTCTCCAGGACCCGGGAGCGCAGCAGCGGGTCGAGGTCCAGGTCCCGGTCCTCGTGCAGCAGCGTCACCGCGTCCCGCAGCCGCAGCGCCTCCTCCGCGCACGGCGCGCACACCGTCAGGTGGTCCTCCACCGCGCTGGTCTCCGCGCCCGAACACGCCGACAGTGCCCAGGCCCCGAGGAGGGACTTGAGCACGGTGTGGGAGAGGACGAGCGGCGGTTCCTCCGCGGGCGGGGGCCGGCGGTCGGGCGCCGTCAGGTCCGCGTGGTCGTCGGCGGCCTCCCGCGGGCCCGGTATCCAGGGGGCGCGTGCGAGGTCCTCGCCCTCGCCGTTCGCCCCGGTCACAGCGCCCGTCCGTAGCCGCCCGGCGGACCGTCCAGCGGGCGGGTGTGGGCCGTGGACAGGAGCTGGAGGCCGAGCCGCAGCCGGCGCCGGGCCTCCTCGTCGCTGATCGACAGGTCGGCGGCGGTCTGGCGGTAGTCCCGCCGCTGGAAGTACGCCAGTTCGAGCGCCTTGCGGAGCGGGGCCGGCATGGAGGTGACGATGTAGTCGGCGCGGGCCGCGACGGAGGCCCGGCGCACCTTCGCCTCCAGCTCCTCCACCGAGCCGACGCCGGTCTCCGCGTACGCCGTCGCCTCGGTCTGCCGCAGCCGCTGCACGGCCTGGCGCTGGGTCAGCCGGGCCACCCAGGAGCGCAGGTTGCCCTGCCGGGGGTCGTACGCCTCGGGGTTCTCCCAGATGGCGACGAAGACCTCCCGGGTGATCTGGTCGGCCGCCCGGTCGTCGTCGAGGATCCGGTGGGCGAGGCTGTGCACGAGGGCGGCGTAGCGGTCGTACAGCTCGCCGAGGGCGGCGGCCTCGCCGCGGGCGAGCCGCTGCTGCATCCTGCGGTCCCAGCGCGGTGGTGTGTCGTTCGCCATTCGAGCCCTCCACCCTCTGCTTCCGCCGCGCCCTGCCCGCCGTCCGTCGCCGTCCGGTCCTCCGTCCGGATCTCCAAAGTAACGGGACCGGCCGACGACGCACGCCTGTTTGCCGCAAGTGCGCCCTTGACGCGGGAACGGATGGTAAGGAAAGCGTCATCCCGCGCTCCGGGGGTTTCGGCCCGGCGGCCCGGGGCAGGCGCCCGTCCGTGACGACGATCGAGGCCGACGAGACCGACCGCTGCGGATGGACGGTGCTGCGCCTGCGCGGTGAGCTGGACCTGGTGACCTCCCCCCTGGTGAGGCGGCGGGTCCACGACGCGGTCGCGGCGGGCCGGCACGACCTCGTCGTCGATCTGTCCGGGGTCCTCTTCTGCGACTCCAGCGGGGTCGGCGTGCTGGTCGCCGCCCGCCGGCTGCTGCGCTCCTGCGGCGGGCGGCTGCGGCTGGTCCTCCCCGAGGCGGAGGACCGGCAGGGCCATGTGACCCGGGTCTTCTCCGCGCTCGGCGTGACCCGTCTCTTCGACGTGTACGAGGACGTGCCGGCGGCCCTCGCGGACGGGGCCCCGGCGCTCCCGGCCCCCCGGCCGCCGGCCGGTCCGCTCCCGGAGGAGGCCGCCGTGCCGGTCGCGGGGCGGGCCGCCGGGCGGGCCGTCAGTCCGGCCGTCGGTCCGGTGTCGTCCCCGCTGCCCCGAACCGCTCCCTGAGCTTGTACTTGAGGACCTTCCGCAGCGTCTCGTTGCGCGGCAGGGCGTCCACGACCTCCAGTTGTTCCGGCAGTTTGTGGACGGAGAGCCCGGCCGCGCGGAGGAAGGACGTCAGCGCCTCCAGGGTGAGCGGTCCGGCGCCCGGCGGCTGTTCGACGACCGCGCAGACCCGTTCGCCGCGGGCGGCGTCCGGGAGGCCGATGACGGCGGCGTCGCCGACGTCCGGGTGCTCGTGGAGGAGGTCCTCGATCTCCTTGGCCGAGATGTTCTCCCCTTTGCGGATGATGATGTCCTTCGCCCGGCCGGTCAGGACGAGGTGGCCGCTCGGGGTGAGGTGGCCGAGGTCGCCGGTGATGAGGAAGCCGTCCTCGTCGAAGGCGGCGGCGGTCTGCTCCGGGTCGAGGTAGCCGCGGCAGACGGCCTCGCCGCGGAGCCGCACCTCGCCGCCCTCGGTGATCCGGATCTCCATGGCGGCGGGCGGCCGGCCCTCGGTGGTGGCGAGGTTCTCGTCGGTGTCCTCGGGGTCGCCCATGGTGATCATGGGGACCTCGGTCATGCCGTAGCCGTGGGTGAGCCGGCAGCCCAGCTCCTCGCGGACCGCGTGGTAGACCTCGGGCGGCTTGGGCGCCCCGCCGCCGGCGAGCAGCCGCAGGGTGGGGATGACCGGTTCGCCGGGGTTCTTGCGCTGTTCGGCGAGGAACATCGAGTAGAAGGCGGTGGAGCCGCCCGCGACGGTGACGCCGTGCCGGCGGTACTCGGCCAGCGACTCCGGCAGCGCGAACTGTTCGAGCATCACGGCGGGGAAGCCGTACAGCAGCAGCATCACCGTGTAGTCGGGCCCGGCGATGTGCGCGTACGGGAAGGCCATCGAGCCGACGTCGGCGGCGGTGAGGCGCAGCGCGTGGGCGAGGCAGGCGCCGCCGGCGAGGAGCGAGCGGTCGGTGTGGAGCACGCCCTTGGGGTCGGAGGTGGTGCCGGAGGTCCAGTAGATCCAGCGGACGTCGGTGCCGGAGGCGGGCGGCGGGGGGAGGACGGCCGGGTCGCCGTCGGGGAGGTCCTCGGGGGAGTACGCCCGGAAGACCCCGGGCGCGCCGAGCCGGCGGGCCATCTCCGCGTGGTCGAAGCCGCGCCAGACCCCGGGCACCGCGAAGAACTCGGCCTTCGACGCGCGCAGCGCGAAGCCGACCTCCTTGTCCCGGTAGAAGGGGATGACGGGGGTCTGGACGGCGCCGAGCCGCGCGAGCGCGAACGACAGCACCGCCGTCTCGATCCGGGTCGGCAGCTGCCAGGCGACGACGGTGCCGGGCCGGACGCCCCGGGCGTACAGGCCGGCGGCGCACCGCTCGGCGCGGTCCCGCAGGGCGCCGAAGGTGAGGACGCGGTCCTCCTGGAGGAGGACGGGCCGGTCGGGTGTGAGGCCGGCGCGGCGTTCGACGAGCTCCCAGAGGGTGCGGGACTCGCCCAGCGCCCTGGCCTGTGCGGTTTCGGTCGAGGTCACCGGGGCCTCCCTTCCGGGCGGCCGGCTCTTCCGAGCAGCCGTCCCTGACGGATCGTCAGATCGTGCGGAGAGCGTAGAGGGACGGTCCTTGTCGGTCCAGACCCCCGGGGCTAGCCTGGCTCCATCGGGATCTGACGATCCATCAGATAACTGGAGGGGTCATGACCGAACTGCCCCGCATCATCAGCGTCGACGACCACGTGATCGAGCCCGCCCACCTGTTCGACACCTGGCTGCCCGCGAAGTACCGCGACCGGGGCCCCAAGGCGCTCACCGCGGGGATCGGGGAGCTGGCCTACGTCGGCGGCAAGTACCAGATCACCATGGACCCGGAAGGGCCCCCCGCCGACTGGTGGATCTACGAGGACCTCATGTTCCCGTACAAGCGGAACATCGCCGCCGTCGGCTTCGACCGGGACGACATGACCCTGGAGGGCATCACCCGCGACGAGATGCGGCGCGGCTGCTGGGACCCCCAGGCGCGCCTCGCCGACATGGACCTCAACCACGTCGAGGCGTCCCTCTGCTTCCCGACCTTCCCCCGCTTCTGCGGGCAGACCTTCGCCGAGGCGCACGACAAGGAGGTCGCCCTCGCCTGCGTGCGCGCCTACAACGACTGGATGGTCGAGGAGTGGTGCGGCGACAGCGGCGGCCGGCTCATCCCGCTCTGCATCGTCCCGCTCTGGGACATCGGCCTGGCCGTCGCCGAGATCCGGCGCAACGCCGCCCGCGGGGTGAAGGCCGTGACCTTCTCCGAGATCCCCACCCACCTCGGACTGCCGTCGATCCACTCCGGCTACTGGGACCCGTTCTTCGCCGTCTGCCAGGAGACCGGGACGGTGGTGAACATGCACATCGGCTCCAGCAGCCAGATGCCGGCCGCCTCCCCCGACGCCCCGCCCGCCGTCCAGGCCAGCCTCAGCTTCAACAACGCGATGGCCTCGATGATGGACTTCCTCTTCAGCGGCGTCCTGGTGAGGTTCCCCCGCCTGAAGCTCGCCTACAGCGAGGGCCAGATGGGGTGGATCCCGTACGCCCTGGAGCGCGCCGACGACGTGTGGGAGGAGCACCGCGCCTGGGGCGGGGTCCGCGACCTGGTCCCCGAGCCGCCGTCCACGTACTACTACCGGCAGATCTTCTGCTGCTTCTTCCGCGACAAGCACGGCATCGCCTCGCTGGACGTGGTGGGCCGCGACAACGCCACCTTCGAGACCGACTACCCGCACGTCGACTCGACCTTCCCGCACACCAAGGAGGTCGCCCTCGACCACGTCCGCGGCCTCGACGACGAGACCGTCTACAAGCTGATGCGCGGCAACGCCATCCGCATGCTCGACCTCGACCTCGACCGCGACCGGGGCGCCTCCTGATGGACCTCTCCCACACCGCCGAGGAGGAGGAGTTCCGGGCCCGGCTGCGGGAGTGGCTCGCCGCCGAGCTGCCCGGACTCCCGCCGCGGCCCGACCCGCTCGACTGGCCGGGCCGCAGGGCGTACGACTGCGGCTGGCAGCGGCGGCTCTACGACGCCGGGTACGGGCACGTGCACTGGGACGCCTCGCCGACCCAGCGGATGATCTTCCTGGAGGAGACCGAGCGGGCCGGCGCGCCCTACGTCGGCGCCAACTTCGTCGGCCTCCTGCACGCCGGGCCGACCATCGCCGCCGAGGGCACCCCGGAGCAGCGCGCGCGGTGGCTGGAGCCGGTGCTGCGCGGCGACGAGGTGTGGTGCCAGGGCTTCAGCGAACCCGGCGCCGGCTCCGACCTGGCCTCGCTGCGGACCAGGGCGGTCCGGGACGGGGACGCGTACGTCGTCACCGGCCAGAAGATCTGGACCTCGCACGCCGAGGTCGCCGACTGGTGCGAACTCCTCGTGCGGACCGACGCCGAGGAGCCCAGGCACCGGGGGATCAGCTGGCTCGCGCTGCCCATGGACGCGCCGGGGGTGACGGTGCGGCCGCTGCGGACCCTCGCCGGGTCCACCGAGTTCGCCGAACTCTTCCTCGACGAGGTGCGGGTGCCGGTCGCGAACCGGGTCGGGGAGGAGAACGACGGCTGGCGGGTCACCATGGTGACCCTGTCGTTCGAGCGCGGCACCGCCTTCGTCGGCGAGGTCGTCGCCTGCCGCCGCCTCCTCGGCGAACTCGCCCGCGCCGCGCGGGAGAACGGCCGCTGGGACGACCCGGCCCTGCGCCGGCGCCTCGGGCGGCTCGCCGCCGGCTTCCAGGCCCTGTGGCGGCTCACCCAGCGGAACGTCAGCGAGGCGCAGGCCACCGGCGGCGTCCCCGGCGCCGGCGGCTCCGTCTTCAAGCTGCACTACTCGCACGCGCGCCAGGAGCTGTACGACGCCGCCGCCGACGTCCTGGGGCCGGACGCGCTCGACCTCGGGCGGGAGTGGAACCTCGACCGGCTCTCCTCCCTCTCGTACACGATCGCCGCCGGCACCAGCCAGATCCAGCGCGACATCGTCGCCGAGCGGATCCTCGGCCTCCCGAAGGGACGGTGACCGGACCGTGGACTTCCGACTGAGCGAGGACCAGCGGGACCTGCGGCGGGGGGTGCGGGACCTGCTCGACGGCCGCTTCGGGCGCGCGGCCCTGCGGGCGGCGGTGGACGGCGGCGGGGGGCTCGACCGGGGGCTGTGGAAGGAGCTGGGCGAGGCCGGGCTCTTCGCGCTGCGGCTGCCGGAGGCGGAGGGCGGGGTCGGCCTCGGCCTGCCGGAGGCCGTGCTCGTCTTCGAGGAGACGGGCCGGGCGCTGGTGCCGGGCCCGCTGGTGGCCACGCACATGGCGGCGGGGGCGGTGGAGGGCGCGGCGGAGGGCCGCACGGTGGTGACCGAGGTCTCGCCCGAGGGGCTGGTCCCCTGGCTGGACGCCGCGGACGTGGTGCGGGGCGACGCGACCGGGGCCGTACCGGTGCGGTCGGTCGATCCGCTCACGCCGCTGCACCGGGTGCCCGGCACCGGGGACCCCGCGCCGGAGGCCGTCCTGCTCACCGCCGCCGAGCAGGTCGGCACCGCGGCCTGGTGCACCGCCGCGGCCGTGGCGTACGCCGGGCAGCGGGAGCAGTTCGGGCAGGTCATCGGCGGGTTCCAGGCGGTGAAGCACCTGTGCGCGGGGATGCTGGTGCGGACCGAGCTGGCGCGGGCCGCCGTGCACGCGGCCGCCGTCACCGCCGACCCCGTGGAGATCGCGGGCGCCAAGCTGCTCGCCGACGAGGCGGCCGTGGCGAACGCCCGGGACTGCCTCCAGGTGCACGGCGGCATGGGCTTCACCTGGGAGGCGGACGTCCATCTGCACCTGAAACGGGCCTGGGTGCGGGCCGCGCTCGTGCTGCCCGGCGACCGGGCGGCGGAGGAGGTGGCCGCCGCGCTCTGAACTCCCCTCCCCCGCCGCCGAACTGGTGACGGAGCGTGTTCGAATCCGGGGGGAAGGTCGATATCGGGTTGTGTCCTTCGGAGGGTCGTCAGGGGCCGGAGCGGGCCCTCCGCTCCGGTACTCTCCGTGGGATGCGAGTGCTTGTGAGCCCGGGTCGCGCCCCGCGTTCGACTCCCCGCCGCGTGCGTCGCACAGTATGGACCATGCGTACTCCTTCGCGCTGGAATATGCCCGAAGCGCTTGTTGCGGTGACTGTACGTCAACCATGCTGTCTCACAAGGGAATCACGTTCCGTAAAGGTGTGTCCGCCGGTTCGGATGGTGTGAACGGTGCAGGTGCTTCAGGTTCAGTTGGAGGTCGGGCCGGACCCGGCCGAGGTGGGGCGTGCGCGCAGGTGGGCCCGGAGACGGCTGGCCGGTTCCGGGATAGGGGACGACGAGCCGCTGGCGGAGACGCTGGTGCTGCTCATCTCCGAGCTGGTGACCAACGCCGTGGTGCACACCGGCTGTCCCGCCGTGCTGCGGATGCTCTTCGCGGCGGAGGGCAGGGTGCGGGTCGAGGTCGCCGACCGCAGCGAGCTGCCGCCCCGGCCCCGGCACGCGGCCGGCGAGGACACCAACGGGCGCGGCCTGGAGCTGGTGGACGGCCTCGCCGACCGGTGGGGCTGGCAGCCGGAGGGGCTCGGGAAGAGCATCTGGTGCGAGGTGGACCGCACGCCCGTGGCGTCCGAGGCGCACGCGGCGTCCGCGGCGCCCGTGATGCCCGTGCCGGGCGAGGGCGTGGGCTCACCCGGACGAGTGCACTGTTGACGGTTCGTTCCGTTTTGCCCACCCTGGGGTGAGCGATTCGTGGTGAGGGGAGCCGAGGGCCGCGCGCCCTCGGCATGTGCGGGTCGTGGCCGGGTGGCGGCGGACCGTGCCGTGCTCGGGGCGCGCGCGGGCGCGCCGCCACCCATGTGCCGCCGGGCCCCCGGCGGGGCGCGAGCGGCCTTCAGGGGAGCGCGGCCGCTCCTCAGAGGATCGCGACCGGGGCGACCGGCGTACCGGTGCCGCCGACGAAGGGTTCCGGCATCGCGGAGAGCAGGAAGGCGTAACGGCCTTCTTGTGCACAGGCTGTGGACAACTCCTCCAGGTTCCAGTTCTGCCCCTGGAGCATCCCCATCTCGACCAGGTCGAGCGCGTGCACGCCCAGCCACAGGTCCTCGATCTCCGGCGGGAAGATCTCGAAGGTGAGCGTGTCGTCGGCGACGGCCGCGACGTCCCGCGCGTGGAACCACTCCGGCGTGCGGATCGAGAGCCCGGGCGACGGGAAGGCGTACCCGTGCCTGTCCCCGGCCAGGTACAGCCGGATCTGCCCGGTCCGTACGAGGACGATGTCGCCGGCCCGCACCGTCACCCGCCCGAACTCCGCCGCCTCGTCCAGGTCCTCCGGGGTCACCGCGTGGTCGCCGGGCAGCCGGTCCACGCCCTTCGCCGCCGCCACGTCGAGGAGGACCCCGCGGCCGACGACGTGCCGGGCCGTGTGGATGCCGCTGTAGGCGGAGCGGCCGTGCGGGGTGATCGTGTCGGCGGGGCGGCCGTTGTAGATCCGGCCGGAGTGCGAGACGTGTGTGAGGGCGTCCCAGTGGGTGCCGGCCTGGAGGCCCAGGGTCACGGCGTCGTCGCTGGTGGCGACCGTGCCGGGGCCGAAGAGCTCCTGGTTGACCTGGATCATGACGTGGAGCGGGTTGACCCGGCCGGGGATCATCCCGGTCTGCACGCCGTCCTGCTTCAGGTCGACGGCGAGGGGCACGCGGCGGCCGGCGCGGACCGTGGCGGCGGCCTCCCGGACCGTCTGGCCGGTGATCAGGTTGAGCGTGCCGATCTCGTCGTCCGAGCCCCAGCGGCCCCAGTTGTTCACGCGCTCGGCGATCTCGTGGAAAGCGGCGGGGAGGGACATCGGGGGCCTCCGGGGGCTTGTCTTCCGGCATCTGACGACCCATAGAATCTAACGGACCGTCAGAAACTGCGGGAAGGGGCCGGAGATGGGGAACTTCTTGGCGGGCAAGGTCGTCGCCGTGACCGGAGCGGGACGCGGCATCGGCCGGGCGGTCGCCCTCGCCTGCGCCGCCGAGGGGGCGAAGGTCGTGGTCAACGACTACGGCGTCTCCCTGGCGGGCGGCGAGCCGACCAGCGAGATCGCCGTCGGCGTCGTCAAGGAGATCGAGGCGGCCGGGGGCACCGCCGTCGCCGTCGCCGACGACATCTCCACGATGGCGGGCGGGCAGCGGGTCGTCGACGCGGCCCTCGCGGAGTACGGGCGGATCGACGGCGTCGTGTGCGTGGCCGGCATCCTGCGCGAGCGGATGCTCTTCAACATGACCGAGGAGGAGTGGGACCCGGTCGTCGCCACCCACCTGAAGGGCACCTTCACCGTCTTCCGCGCGGCGGCGGCGGTCATGCGGAAGCAGGGCTCCGGGGCGCTGATCGGCTTCACCAGCGGCAACCACCAGGGGTCCGTGGCCCAGGCCAACTACGCGGCCGCCAAGGGCGGGATCATCTCGCTCGTCCGCAGCGCGGCCCTCGGCCTCCACAAGTACGGCGTCACCGCGAACGCGGTCGCCCCCGTCGCCCGGACCCGGATGTCCGCCCACGTCCCCATGGAGCTCAAGGAGATCGGCGAGCCCGAGGACGTGGCGGCGCTCGTCGTCTACCTGCTCAGCGACCGGGCCCGCGAGGAGTCGGTCACCGGCCAGGTCTACACGATCGCGGGCCCCAAGATCGCGGTCTGGGCGCAGCCCAGGGAGCTGCGGGCCGGTTACGCGGAGGGCGGCGCCTGGACGCCGGAGCGCATCGCGGACTTCCTGCCGGGGACGGTGGGGACGGACCCGATGCCGATGCTGGCACGGCTGGAGGAGATGGCCCGGGCGGCCGCGGCGGGCGACCGCCCGAACCGGTAGGCCGGGCCCCGAGGAGAGGGAGGGAACGCCGTGCGCGGTGTGGTGTTCGACGGGAAGAACGTCGAGGTCGTCGCGGACCTGGAGGTGCGGGACCCCGGCCCCGGGGAGGTGCTGGTGGGGATCCGGGCCGCCGGGCTCTGCCACAGCGACCTGTCCGTCATCGACGGGACCATCCCGTTCCCGCCGCCCGTCGTCCTCGGCCACGAGGGCGCCGGGGTCGTTGAGGCGGTCGGGGACGGGGTGACCCACGTGGCCGCCGGCGACCACGTGGCCCTGTCCACGCTCGCCAACTGCGGGGCCTGCGCCGACTGCGACGCCGGCCGCCCCACCATGTGCCGCGGGGCGATCGGGAGGCCGGGCCGGCCCTTCTCCCGGCAGGGCCGGCCGCTCTTCCAGTTCGCCTCCAACTCGTCCTTCGCCGAGCGGACGATCGTGAAGGCCGTCCAGGCCGTGAAGATCCCCGGGGACGTGCCCTTCACCTCCGCCGCCCTGCTCGGCTGCGGCGTCCTCACCGGCGTCGGCGCCGTGCTCAACCGGGCCGGGGTGGCCCGCGGCGACACCGTCGTCGTCATCGGCGCCGGCGGGATCGGGCTCAACGTCGTCCAGGGCGCCCGGATCGCGGGCGCGCTCACCATCGTCGCCGTCGACACCAACCCGGCCAAGGAGGAACTCGCCCGCCGCTTCGGCGCCACCCACTTCCTCGGCTCCGCCGACGGCGTCCGCGAGGTGCTGCCGACCGGCGCCGACCACGTCTTCGAGTGCGTCGGGCACACCGGCCTCGTCCGCACCGCGATCGACCTCCTCGACCGGCACGGCCAGGCGGTCCTCCTCGGCATGACCGCGCCGGCGGCGGAGGCAAGCTTCCCGCCCGCCGCGATGTTCCTCGACAAGGCGATCCTCGGCTGCCGCTACGGCTCCTCCCGCCCCCAGAAGGACATCCCGCTCTACGCCGAGCTGTACCGCACCGGCGCCCTCCTCCTCGACGAACTCGTCACCGCCGCCTACCCCGTGGAGGAGTTCGCCCGCGCCCGCGAGGAGGCGGAGGCGGGCAAGGTGGCCCGGGGCGTGCTCGTCTTCTAGGGCCCGGCCCGTTCTCCGGCTCCGGTCCGTTCTCCGGCTCCGGCCCGCTCTCCGGGGCCGGTCCGTTTTCCGGGGCCGGTCCGTTTTCCGGGTGCGGGCGCCGAACGGCCGCCAGTACGGTCGTGCGCATGTCCTACCGCGAGTTGGCGACCCGCCCCGTCCTCACCTGGTGCGCCGTCACCACGGCCGCCCGGGCGCCGGTCGCCATGGCGCCGCTGGCGCTGGTCTTCCTGGTGCGGGAGCGGCCGGGCGGCTACAGCCTCGGGGCGGTGCTCGCCGCCGTGTACGTGATCGGGGAGATCGTCGCCGCGCCGGTGCTCGGGCTGCGGATGCGGGCCGAGCGGGCACGCCCGCAGATGGCGGCCGGACTGGCCGTGGGGGCGGCGGGGTTCGCGGGCCTCGGCTGGGCGTCCGGGGCGCACCCGGTGGTGCTCGGGGCGCTCGCGTTCCTGGCCGGCGCCGGACCCGTCGCCGTCTCGGCCGGGCTGCGGGCGCTGCTGACCGGCATGGTGCCGGAGCGGTCCGTCACCCAGGCGCTGAGCCTGGAGTCCATGCTGACCTTCGGGATCTGGGCCGCCGCGCCCGCGCTCACCACCGGCCTCGCGCTCGGCGCGGGTCCCGGCGCGCCCCTGCTCCTCCAGGGCGTGCTGATGGCGCTCGGCCTCGCCGGGCTGTGGCTGCTGCCCGCCGGGTGGGCGGCGGAGGCGCGGCCGAAGGACGGGACGGCGCGGCGGGCGCTGCTCGCGGCCTGGCCGGTGTACGTGCTCGGGGCCGCGTCCCTGACCCTCCTCGCGCTCGCCGAACTGATCCTGCCCGCCCTCCTCGAACAGCGCGGGATCGGCATCGGCTGGGCGGGCCCCCTCCTCGCCGGCTTCTCGCTCGGCTCGGTCGCCGGTTCCTTCCTGTACGGGCTCCGCTCCACCTGGCCCGGACCGCTCCCGGCGCAATCGCTCCTGCTCGTCCTCGGGGTGACCGCCGGGGTGGCGGCGGTGGCGCTGCTGCCCGGGGCCCTCGCCCTCGGCGTCGCCCTCGCGGCGGCGGGCCTGCTCCAGGCGCCGGCGATGCTCACCCGGAACCTGGCGCTGCGGCGGGTGCTGCCGCCGTCGGCGCTGGCCGCCGGCTACTCGATCATGTACGCGGCCGTCGGCGCCGGTTACGCGGCCAGCGGCACCCTCGCGGGCGGCCTGCTGCGGGTGGTCGCCCCCTCGACGGCGATCCTGTGCGGCGTGGGTCTGACCCTGCTGCTCGTCGCGGTCGCGGCCCTCGGCGAGCGGCGCCTGGTGCGGAACCGGGAGCGCGAGGCGCCGCGTCCGGGGGAGGAGAAGCCCGAACGCGCCCTCGACGTGAGGAACCCCTGATGCGACTCCGCAGGCCGGCCGCCCTGCTCGTCCCCCTCGCCCTGGTGCCCCTGCTGCTGTCCGGCTGCGACAGCACCCCCGAACCGCCGGCCCCGACCCCGCCGGCCCCGTCGGCACCGGCCATGGAGGACGGCACGTCCTGGGACCCGTCCGCCGAGGAGACGGACACCGAGGAGACGGACGCCGAGGAGACGGACACCGAGGGGGCGGACGCCGAGGAGACGGACACCGAGGGGGCGGACGCCGCGGGGACGGACGCCGCGGAGGAGGACGACGATCAGGACGCGGAGAAGCCCGCGCGGAAGGTGCGCCGGTAGGCGGTCGGGGTCACGCCGATCGCGGTCATCAGGTGGACCCGGAGGGACTGGGCCGTGCCGAAGCCGGAGTCCTGGGCGACGCGGTCCACCGGGAGGTCGCTGGTCTCCAGGAGGTGCCGGGCCCGCTCGATCCGCTGCTGGGTGAGCCACTGGCCGGGGCTGACGCCGGCCTCCTCGCGGAAACGGCGGGTGAAGGTGCGGACGCTCATCGCCTCCCGCTCGGCCAGGTCCCGCAGCTGGATCGGCTCGTGGAGGTGGGCCAGCGCCCACGCGCGGGCGGCGGTCGTGGTGTGCGTACCGGTCTCCGGGACCGGGCGGGCGATGTACTGGGCCTGGCCGCCGTCCCGGTGCGGCGGGACGACCGTGCGGCGGGCCACGTCGTTGGCGACCGCGGCGCCGTGGTCGCGGCGCACGATGTGCAGGCACAGGTCGAGGCCGGCGGCGACGCCCGCCGAGGTGAGCACGTCGCCGTCGTCGACGAAGAGGACGTCGGCGTCGACCCGCACCGTCGGGAAGAGCCGCTGGAAGTGCTCGGCCGACGCCCAGTGGGTGGTGGCCGGCCGCCCGTCGAGGTAGCCGGCGGCGGCCAGCACGTACCCGCCCGTGCAGATCGCGACGAGCCGCGTGCCGGGCCGGATGTGCGCGAGCGCGGCGGCCAGTTCGGCGGTGAGCCTGCCCTCCTCGTACACCGGCCCCAGCTCGTACGAGGCGGGCACGACGACCGTGTCCGCCGTGGCCAGCGCCTCCGGGCCGTGCTCCACGTGCACGGCGAAGTCGGCGTCCGTCGGCACCGGCCCGGCGGCCGGCGCGCACGTCACGATCTCGTACAGCGGCTCGCCCCCGGGGCCCTTGGCGCGGCCGAAGATCCGGTGCGGGATGCCCAGCTCGAAGGGGAGCAGCCCGGGCAGGGCGAGGACGACGACGCGGTGCGGCACGGGCTCTCCTCCGGAAAAATCACTGGTGGTCCAGACCACTCGGTGGTACGACTGGCTGCCCGTGACGGACAACACCCACCAGTCTGCGCCAGTCGCGCGGATCCCCGCCCCGAGGGCCCTCGCCCCGGCTGCCCCGCCCCCGCTGTGGAACCGCGACTTCCGGCTCTTCTTCGTCGCCCGCGCCGCCGCCGTCCTCGGCGAGGGGACGGTCCCCGTAGCCTTCGCCGCCGGCCTCCTCGGCGCCGGCCGGCCCGCCTCCTCCGTCGGCTACGCGCTCGGCCTGTGGACCGCCGCCTTCGCCGCCTTCGTCCTCTTCGGCGGCGTCCTCGCCGACCGCTTCACCGCCCGCCGCATGATGATCCTCGCCGATCTGCTGCGGCTGCCGGGCGCGCTGCTGCTCGCCGTCGCCTTCGCGGCCGGCAGCCCGCCGCTGTGGGCCGTGTACGCCCTCTCCGCCGTCGCCGGCGTCGGCGCCGCGCTCTTCCAGCCGGGCGTCGCCTCGACCATCCCGCGCATCGCCCCCGACGTGCAGCGCGCCAACGCCGTCCTCAGGGTGGCGGAGGCCCTGATGACGATGGCGGGACCCGCGCTCGCGGGCCTCCTCGTCGCCGCCTGGAACGCGGGCGCGGCCTTCGCCGCCAACGCCGCCACCTTCGTCGTCAGCGCCGCCTGCTTCCTGCTGATGCGGCTGCCGCCCGCCCCCGCCGAAGGCCGCCGGCGCGGCTCCCTCGGCGCCGAACTCGTCCTCGGCTGGCGGGAGTTCCGCTCGCGGAGCTGGCTGTGGGGGGTCATCTCCATCTGGACGGTCTACGGCCTGACCGTCGCGGGCCCGATGGTGCCGCTCACCGCGAGCCTGGTGACCGGCGGCCACGGCTCGGCCGCGTACGGCGTGCTGATGGCGGTCAACGGCGCGGGCAGCGCCCTCGGCGGCCTCCTCGCCCTGCGGATCCGCCCCCGCCGCCCCCTCGCCTCCGGCGCCGTCGCCCTCCTCGGCCTCCCGGTCAACCTGGCGCTCCTCGGCCTCGGCGCGCCGGTCGCGGCCCTGGCGGCCGGCCAGTTCGTGGCGGGCACGGCCTTCGCGTACTGGCTCGTCATGTGGTCCACGGCCGTCCAGACGCACGTCCCGCAGGAGGCCCTGAACCGGATGCACGCCTACGACGTGGCCGGATCCCTGCTGATGATGGGCGTCGGCCGGGCCCTGTCCGGCCCGGTGGCGGGCGCGGTGGGCACGGAGGCGGTGCTGCTCGCGGGGGCCGGGATCGCGGTGCTGGTGGTGGCGGCGCTGCTGGCGGTCCGGCCGATCAGGGAGCTGCCGAGGGCGACGTGAGCGGGGGCGGGGGCGGGGGCGCGGCGACCCGATCCGTTGGCCCGATCCGTTGGAAACGTGGCAGCCGGGCCAATGGTGGGGGCGGGCCCCGGCCGCGATCCTCGATGGCATGGCCCAGACAACGGAGCACCGCCCCTCCACCCCCGCCCGCGTCCCCCGCACCCCCCGCTTCCACCGCGCCTGGTCCGTCGCCGCGGTCACCTTCGTCACGATCATCGGCGCGGCCGCCTTCGCCTCCCTGCCGGGCCTGCTCATCGAACCGCTCCACACCGAGTTCGACTGGTCGCGCGGCACGATCGGCTTCGCGGTCTCCGTGAACCTCGCCCTCTACGGCCTCACCGCCCCGTTCGCCGCCGCCCTGATGGACCGCTTCGGCATCCGCAGGGTCGTGGCGGCGGCCCTCACGGTCATCGCCCTCGGCTCCCTGCTCACGGTCTGGATGACCGCCGCCTGGCAGCTCGTCCTCTACTGGGGCGTCCTCGTCGGCCTCGGCAGCGGCTCCATGGCGCTCGCCTTCGCCGCGACCGTCACCAACCGCTGGTTCACCGCCCGCCGGGGCCTGGTCACCGGCATCCTGACGGCGGCCGGCGCCTCCGGCCAGCTCGTCTTCCTGCCCCTCCTCTCCTGGCTGGTCGAGGACCACGGCTGGCGCCCGGCCGCCGTGACCGTCGCCCTCTCCGCGCTCGCCGTCGTCCCGTTCGTCTGGCTGCTGCTCCGCGACCACCCGGCGGACGTCGGACTCGCCCCGTACGGCGGCGAGTACGCCGAGAAGCCCGCCCCCGTCACGGGCGCCGCCCGCCGCGCGGTCACGGTCCTCCTCAAGGCCGCCCGCACGGGCCCCTTCTGGCTCCTCGCCGGCACCTTCGCGATCTGCGGCGCCTCCACCAACGGCCTGGTGAAGACCCACTTCGTGCCCGCCGCGCACGACCACGGCATGCCGGTCACGGCCGCCGCCGGACTCCTCGCCGTCATCGGCGTCTTCGACGTCGTCGGCACGATCGCCTCCGGCTGGTTCACCGACCGCTTCGAGGCCCGCCGCCTGCTCGCCGTCTACTACGCCCTGCGCGGGATCTCGCTCCTCTTCCTGCCCGTGCTGCTCGCCCCGGCCGTCCACCCACCGATGATCTTCTTCATCGTCTTCTACGGCCTCGACTGGGTCGCCACCGTCCCGCCCACGATCGCGCTCTGCCGCGAGCACTACGGCGAGGACTCCGCGATCGTCTTCGGCTGGGTCCTCGCCTCCCACCAGGTCGGCGCCGCCGCCGTCGCCTTCGCGGGCGGCGTCGCCCGCGACGTCTTCGGCTCCTACGACCCTGTCTGGTACGCCTCCGGCGCCCTGTGCGCGGCCGCCGCCCTCATGGCCCTCGTCATCCGCCGCCGCCGGGCATGATGGGGGCATGGGGAGCTGGGGGAAGCGGCCGTGGCCGCTGTGGGTGTTGCTGATGGTGCCGGCGGCGGCGACGATCGCCGGGATCGGGACGTACACGGGGGTGCTGGGGCCGGAGGACCCGCCGAAGCCCTCCCGGGCGGACCTGGTGGGGCGGTACGAGGACGGGGAGGGGGGCGTGGTGACGTTGAGGGCGGACGGGAAGGCGGTGCTGTCGGGCATCGCGTACATGGCCGAGTTCAGGGAGGAGGACGGTTCCGGCCGCGCCGTCCCGAAGTGGTGCCACGACCAGGGCGCGAGCTGGAGTTTCGCTGAGGCCCCCCGGCCGCGCTGGAGCCCCCACATCTCCGTCACCACCGCATGCGAGGCCGGGGCGAACTGGCTCCAGTGGGACGTGACCGGCACCCCGTCCGCCCCGGAGATCGTCTACTACGCGGACGCCCCCAAGGACCCCCGCGTCCTCACCCGCCGCTGAACCCCCCGAACCGCCCCCGGTGGAACAGCAGTGGCTCGCCGCCCTCCTCCACCGCCCCCAGCGCCTCCACCCGCCCCACCACGATGAGGTGGTCGCCGCCGGTGTGGACGGCGGTGATCGCGCAGTCGATCCAGGCGGGCACGCCGGCGAGCCGGGGCGAGCCGGTCACCGGCGCGGGCGACCACTCCACGCCCGCGAACTTGTCGGCGCCGCTGACCGCGAACGCCCGGCACAGCGGCCCCTGGCCGGCCCCCAGCACGTTGACGCAGAAGGTCCCGGCGGCGGCGATCCGGGGCCAGGTGGTGGAGGTCCGGGCGACCATGAACGCCACCAGCGGCGGATCCAGCGACAGCGAGGCGAAGGACTGGCAGGCGAAGCCGGCCGGGCCGTCGCCGTCCACCGCCGTGACGAGGGTGACGCCGCTCGCGAAGTGCCCGAGCACCCGCCGGAACTCCGCCGGATCGACGGGCGCCCGCTCGTCCTCCCGGACGGCCCGCAGGGCGGGCCGGGGGAGGGGTTCGACGGCCGTGGGCGCCCCGGCCGCTCTCAGGTGTCGGACGGCGCTGGCCGCCATCCCCGCGTGTCCCATCATGCCCAGCATTGAAACTGACGGAGCGTCAGATGGGAACACCCGGGGCGGCCCGACCTGCCGGGTCACCGCCCCTCGTACCGCGCCTCCCGCCGCTCCACGAAGGCCGCCACGCCCTCCTGGGCGTCGCGGGTCGTCATGTTCAGTTCCTGGGCGACCGCCTCCGCCGCGAAGGCGGTCGCGCGGTCGGTGTCCAGGGAGGCGTTGACCAGCTGTTTCGTCAGCATGAGGGCGCGGGTGGGGCCCTGGGCGAGGCGTTCGGCCCAGGCGCGGGCCGTCTTCTCCAGCTCGTCCGCCGGGACCACCCGGTTCACCAGGCCCATCGCCCGCGCCTCCGCCGCCGGCAGGGCGTCGCCGAAGAACATCAGCTCCTTCGCCCGCTGCGGGCCGACCAGCCGCGGCAGGAGGTACGCGCCGCCGCCGTCGGGGACGAGGCCCCGGCGGGCGAAGACCTCGACGAAGCGGGCGGACTCGGCGGCGATCACCAGGTCGCACGCGAACGCGAGGTGCGCGCCGATGCCCGCCGCCGTGCCGTTGACCGCCGCGATCACCGGCTTCTCGCAGTCCATGACGGCCGCGACGAACCGCTGCGCGCCCAGGCGGATCATCCGGGCCACGTCCCCGGCCGCCCGCCCGTCCGGCGCCGCGGGCGAGCCCCGCAGGTCCGCGCCGGCGCAGAAGCCGCGCCCGGTGGCGGTGAGCACCACGCAGCGCACGGACGGGTCCGCGGAGGCGTCGGCCAGCAGGGCGACGATCCGCTCCCGCTGGTCCCAGGTGACCGCGTTCATCGCCTCGGGGCGGTTGAGCGTGATCCACGAGACGCCGTTCTCGACGGAGTGGAGTACCTCGTCCACGGGGGCTCCTATCGGCAGACCGCGAGCGCGTCCAGGGCCACCGCGCCCTGACCGCGCGGCAGCACCATCAGCGGGTTGACGTCCAGCTCGGCGAGGTCGCCGTCGAGTTCGAGGGCCATCCGCTGGACCCGGAGCACGACCTCGACGAGCGCGTCGACGTCGGCCGGCGGCGCCCCGCGCACGCCGTCGAGGAGGGCCCGGCCGCGCAGCTCGTCCAGCATCGAGCGGGCCTCCCGCTCGCCGAAGGGCGGGACGCGGACGGCGGTGTCGTTCAGGACCTCGACCAGGACGCCGCCCAGGCCGACCGTGACCGTCGGGCCGAACAGCTCGTCGCGGGTCACCCCGACGACCATCTCGACGCCCTTCCCCACCATCTGGCAGACGAGGACGCCGTCGAGCTCGATCCCCTCGTAGCGGGCGATGTCGGTGAGGTCCCGGTACGCGTCCCGGACCTGGCTCGCCGACGTCAGGCCGACCTTCACGAGTCCCAGCTCCGTCTTGTGGGCGAGCTGGGCGCCGGACGCCTTCATCACCACCGGGTAGCCGACGAGCCCGGCGGCCCGGACGGCCGCCGCCGCGCTGGTGACGAGCTGCTCGCGCGGGACGCGGACGCCGTACGCGCGCAGCAGCTGCTTCGCCGCGTGCTCGCTGAGCCGCAGGCCGGGCCGCATCAGGGCCCGCGCCTTGCGGAAGGATGGCGAGGGGGTGCGGGGGGCCTCGTCGAAGGGGGAGCGGTAGCCGGCGGTGAAGCGGTGGTGGTCGAGGTACGCCTTCACCGCGCCGACGCAGTTGGCGAAGGTGCGGAAGGTGGCGACGCGGGAGGAGCCGAGGAGGGTGGTGCGGTAGGCGTCCTCGGTGCCGACGGGCGAGCCCCACACCACGCACACCAGCTTGTCGGTGGCCTCCGCCGCGTCCACCAGGTCCTGCGCGAGCCTGTCGCTCATGGGCGGGAAGGGGCCGGTGATCGGGCAGATCAGCACCCCGACGGACGGGTCGGCGAGGATCGCGTCGATGATCTTCCGGCCGCGCCAGTCGCCGACCGGGTGGCCGCCGTTGTCGACGGGGTTGGCGACGCGCAGGTACTCCGGTATCCACTGGTGGAGCTCGTCCTGCTTGGCCTGCGGGAGGGTGGGCAGGTGGAGCCCGGCCGCCGTGGCGAGGTCGGCGAAGTGGGCGCCCGTGCCGCCGGAGATCGAGTAGACGGCGACGCCGTCGGCGACCGGCCGGCGGGCGCGGGCGAGCAGGGTCGCGGTGTCCTGGAGCTGGTCGAGCCCGTCGACGCGGATCACCCCGAACTGCCGCATCGCCGCGTCCACCACCCGGTCCGCGCCGGTCAGCTTCCCGGTGTGGGAGGCGGCGGTCCGCGCCCCGGTCTCGGTCCGGCCGACCTTCACGACCACCACCGGCACGCCCTCGCGGGCCGCGCGGTCGGCGGCGAGCAGGAAGGAGCGCCCGTCCTTGAGCCCCTCCACGTACGCGGCGATGGCGCCGACCTCCGGCAGGGAGGCGAAGTACGAGAGGAAGTCGGCGGTCTCCAGATCGGCCTCGTTGCCGGTCGGCGCCCAGTGGGAGAGCCGGACGCCCAGCTCCTGGAGGGCGAAGACGGGCCGGCCCTGGTGCCCGGACTGGGTGATGAGGGCGACGGCGGGCCCTTCGAGGTCGTCGCGGAAGCGCTCGAAGGCGTTGAGGTTGGTGTTGGGGCCGAGCAGCCGGACGCCGGCGCGCCGCACGGCCTCGGCGAGCCGCCGCTGGGCGAAGGCCCCGGCTTCGCCGGTCTCGGCGAAGCCGGAGGCGAAGGCGACCGCGAACCGCACCTTCGCCTCGCCCAGCTCCTCGATGACCGGCAGCGGGTCGGCGACCAGCAGGACGGCGAGGTCCACGGGCCCGGGCAGGTCCTTCACGGACGGCACGCAGGCGACGCCGAAGACGGCGGTACGGGTCGGGTGCACGGGCACGAGCTCCGCCCCGACCCGCTCCGCCCAGGCGAGCAGCTGCCGGGTGATCCCGGTGTTGGGCCGCCCCTCGGCGTCGGAGGCGCCGACGACGGCGACGGACCGGGGCCGGAAGAAGCGGTCGAGGTCGGGGACCTCGGCGTAGAGCGCCCGCCCGCTGACGTCGACGTCGCCGGGCGCGGCGGCGTGCCCGTGGACGGCGGCGCGGGGGGACTCCCCGCAGGCGTCCACCCGGGCGCGCAGACCGGTGGTGAAGGTGCCGTGAGTCGATCCAAGCATCGTTCCGCTCCGCCCTTCCGTGCAGGACGCGTCCCGGACAAGTGACCTGACGCTCAGTCAGATTACAGAACTGACGCTCAGTCAGGAATGGGGCGGCGGGCAGGAAGCGCGAAGACCCCGCCGGGGCGGGGTCCCGGGGCGGACGGCTACTTCGTGCGGGCGATCCGCCGCGCGATCCGCTCCGCGTCGATGGCCAGTTCCCTCAGCATCCCGGAGATCGGGTTGGTGAAGCCGGTGAAGTAGAGACCCGGTGCGTGGCGCGGGGAGCGGGCGCCGCGCACGACCGGCCGGCCGCGCTCGTCGAGGACGTCGAGGTGGCCCACGAGGGGTTCGAGGGCGCGCCGGTAGCCGGTGGCGGCGATCACCGCGTCCGGGGCGATCCGGGTGCCGTCGGCGAGCACCACCTCGCGGCCGTCCAGGTCCTCGACGGCCGCGACGACCTCGACCTTCCCCGCCCGGATCGCGTCGACGAGGCCGACGTCCTGGACGGCGATGGCGCCCTCCCGGACGCGGCTGGCGAGGCCGGCGGTCGGACGGGGCAGGCCGTACGCGGAGAGGTCCGGCGAGGCGAACCGGGCGAGGCCCCGCCCGAGCAGGTCCACGAGCCCGACGGGGAGGCGCCGGACGAGGATGCCGCTGCGCTGCGCGGGCCAGCCGGCCGTCGTGCGGCGGAGGACGTGCGGGGCGGTCCGGACGGCGATCCGGACCCGCGCGGCGCCGCCCTCGGCGAGGTCGGCGGCGATCTCGGCGCCGGTGTTGCCGATGCCGACGACGAGCACGTCCCGGCCCGCGTACGGCTCCGGGTTCCGGTACTCCCGCGCGTGGATCAGCTCGCCCCCGTACGTGTCGAGCCCCGGCCAGCGCGGCAGGCTCGGGGTGTGGTTGAAGCCGGTGGCGACGACCACGGCCCGGCCGGTCAGCCGCCGCCCGCCGGTCGCGTGCAGCAGCCAGCCGCCGCCCTCGGCGGGCTCGATCCGGTGCACCTCGACGCCCGTGACCACGTCCAGCTCGTGCTTCTCGGCGTACGCCTCCAGGTAGCGCACGAGGTCGGCGCGGGCGACCCAGCGGCCGTACGAGCGGGGGATCCGCAGGCCGGGCAGGGCGGAGAGGCGCCGGGTGGTGTGCAGCCGCAGCCGGTCGTAGTGGCCGCGCCAGGAGGTGCCGACGGCCCCGGACTTCTCCAGGACGACGGCGCGGACGCCACGGGCGCGCAGGGTGGCGGCGACCGCGAGCCCGCCGGGTCCGGCGCCGATGACGTACACCGGTTCTTGGGGGGTGGTGGTGACCATGAACGCTGAGCGTAATGACGTGTACACGTAGTGGGTCTCGGTCAAGAGGGGTTTCGGTTGCGAAACGGTCACGCCGCGCGGCTCTTGCGGTCCGCCCCGAGGTGCGCTGAACTGACGTACCGTCAGATGTCGGGGTCCGTCGAGGAGGCTCGCGCATGCAGACCGTCTGGCTCACCGGCGCCGAATGGCTCGCCGTCCTCCGCATCGGCCTCGGCCTGTGGTGGCTGGAGAGCTGGCGCCACAAGGACAGGAAGGGCTGGTTCGAGCGCGGCACCGGCATCGCGTGGGCGGCGGACGTCGCCGGCAAGCACCGCTGGGCGGCGGTGAGGAACGGCTTCGGGACCGTCGTCGCCCCCCGCCCCAAGCTGATGGCGTACGTCGTCGTCTACGCCGAACTCGCCCTCGGCCTCGGCCTGGTCACCGGCTTCCTCACCCCGGTCGCCCTGGTCGGCGGCCTCCTCCTCAACCTCCTCTACCTCGTCCTCATGATCCACGACTGGGCCGAGCAGGGGCAGAACGCGATGATGGCCCTCATCTCCCTCGTGGCCCTCTTCGCGATGTCCTGGCAGACCTGGTCCCTCGACGCGGCGATCGGACTCTTCTCGTGACGGCCACCCCCGACATCGACGCCTTCACCCGCCCCTACTGGGACGCCGCCGCCGAAGGCCGCCTCCTGCTCCGCCACTGCCGCGCCTGCGCCCGCCCCCACCACTACCCCCGCGAGTTCTGCCCCCACTGCTGGAGCGAGGACGTGGAATGGCGCCCGGCCACCGGCCGCGCCACCCTCTACACCTGGTCCGTCGTCCACCGCAACGACCTCCCGCCCTTCGGCGACCGCGTCCCCTACGTGGCGGCGGTCGTCGACCTGGCGGAGGGCCCGCGCATGATGACGGAGGTGGTGGACGTGGCGGAAGGCGACCTCCGGATCGGCATGGACCTGGAGGTCGCCTTCCGGACGGGCGACGACGGGGTGACGGTCCCGGTCTTCACCGCGCCCGCGCGGGCCGGCGGCTAGAGGGCGCCGATGGTGCGCCAGTACTGGCTGGCGTGGGAGACGTTGCAGGTGAAGGTGATCAGTGCTCCCGGGTTGACCGACAGGCACTGGCCGTTGCCCGCGTTCACCAGCTGGCGGCCGGCCGAGGCGGAGGAGCCGAACTTCCACGACTGGGAGCCCGCGCCGGTGCAGGCGGAGACCGAGACCGAGAAGCTGTTGACGACGTCCAGGCACCTGCCGGACTTCTTGCTGACCAGCCGGAAGGAGCCGTCCGCCTGGGTCTTGAACGTCCAGGAGTAGCCGACGGCGTCCGTGCTGGAGCCGCATCGCGTCGAGGTGGCGCCCGGCTGGTTGTACTGCTGCCGCTCCGCCAGACAGTCGCCGCTGGTCCCGTTCTCCAGCGAGTACGTCCCCGCGGGCACCGACCCGCTCCCGCCGGAGGGCGGCGGCTTGGGCGCGGTCGTCGTGGGGCGGGGCGCGGAGGTCGTCGGGCGGGTGGTGGTCGTCCCGCCGGAGGACGAACCGCCGGAGGACGAACCGCCCGAGGTGCTGCTGGATCCGTCCGAGGAGCCGCCGGAGGCCGTACCGCCCGAGGACGACGTGCCGCCGCCGGTGGTCGACGTGCCACCGCCGCCGCCCCCGACGGCGCCCCCGCCTCCGCCGGAGGCGGTTCCGCCGCCGTCCACGGGCGGCGGGGCCCCGGGCGACGGCGGGGCCGTGGACCCCGGGGCGGAGGGCCGCGCGGACGGGGGCTTGGCGGAGGCCGACGGCTTCGCCCCGGGCGCGGTCGAGGACGGCGGGTGCGCCGGCGGGGCGACCACGGCCGTCGGGGAGGCGGAGGGCCGCTCCTCCGCGCCCGCGCGCCACTGCTCGTACGGGGCCAGGGTCAGCGTCAGCGTCGTGCCCGTCGTGATCACCACGGGCACGGCCAGCAGGACGAGCCGGTTCCGCCGCCTGTGGTCCCGCCCGCCGGCCGGCCTCCCGGTGAGGAGGAACGCCGGGTCCGTCGGCGGCGGCACCGGCGGCTGCGGGGTCAGCGGGGCCGTGTCGACGTCCTGCGAGGGGTCGGCGGCCTCCAGCTCGGCCAGCGCCTCGGCGGTCGGCGCCCCGGCCGCGAAGGCGGTCCGCTCGGCGATCCGCGCCGCCACCGGCTCCGGCCACGCCACCCCCGCCGCCCGCGCGTCCGCGTGGCCGACCAGCTCGCCGGCGGTCGGCCGGTCGTCCGGGTCCTTGGCGAGGCAGGTCCGGACGAGGTCCGCCAGGTCCTGGTCGACCTCCGCGAGCCGCCCGAAGTCGGGCTCGCCGTGCACGACCCGGTAGAGCAGGTCGTGCCCGGAGCCGTCGCCGAACGGCGGCCGTCCGTTCGCCGCGTACAGCACGAGGCTGCCGAGCGCGAAGACGTCCGCCGCCCCGGTCAGCACCCGGTCGGCGACGGCCTGTTCGGGCGCCATGTACGCGGGCGTCCCGATGATCATCCCGGTCTTCGTCAGCCGGCTCTGGTCGGCCGCCCGCGCCACCCCGAAGTCGATGAGCGAGAGCCCGTCCCCGGTCAGCATCACGTTGGACGGCTTGAGGTCCCGGTGCACCATGTCGGCCGCGTGCACCGCCCGCAGCCCCGCCGCCGCCTCCCGCAGCAGCCGCCACAGCGCGTCGGCGGGCAGCGGCCCCCCGTTGAGCCGCAGCGCGTCGTTGAGCGTCACGCCCGGGATGAACGCCGTCGCGAACCACGGCGGCTTGGCGAGCCGGTCGCTCGCGAGGAGCTTCGTGCTGGCCCCGGCGGGCAGTCGCGCCAGGTTATCCAGCTCGTGCCCGAAGTGGCTGAGGAAGTCCGCGTCCTCGGCGAGCGAGGGCAGCACCCGCTTCACGGCCGCGTACGTCCCCGGGACCGCGCCCAGGTACACGCGCCCCATCCCGCCGGACCCGAGCACGCCGAGCAGACGGAAGGCGCCGATCCGGCGCGGGTCGTCCGCGTCGAGCGGTATCGCGCCGCTGCCGGCCAAACTAGAGTCGTTTTCCAATTCCCCCTGCATGGGCCACAGGGTAGCCCAGGCCGATCGACATCTGAATCGACGTCAATCTCTTGTTACGCGGATGTGGTTGAAGGTTCGGTGAAGGGGAGGCGACTCAGGAGGGCCGGGCCGGGAGCCAGCCGTGCTGGACCGCCCGCACGCCCGCCTCGAACCGGCTGCGGGCACCGAGGCGCTCCATCAGCTCGGTGGCGATCCGCCGGGCCGTGCGCTGCGAGACCCCGAGCCGCTTGGCGATCGCCTCGTCCGTGAAGCCCTCGGAGAGCAGCCGGACGGTGGTCGCCTCCGGGCCGGTCAGCCCCTGCGGGTTGCGCGCCCCCGCCTCGCCCAGCGGCCGGGCGGACGCCCACGTGGTCTCGAAGAGCGCGCACAGCGCGGTGAGCGTGCCCTGCCCGGTGAGGACCACGGCGCCGGCGGCCGTGTCGTCGCTGTCGACCGGGATGACGGCGGTCGAACGGTCCGTGATGATCATGCGGGTCGGCAGCGTGGGCGCGGTCCGGATCCGCGCGCCGCGCTCCGACAGCCAGCTGACGTACTCGACGGTGTGCGGGCTGTTGCGGGCGCTGTCGAGGTAGATGGTCCGCATCCGGATGCCGCGGCCCAGCAGCTGCTCGTTGAGCGGGCGGGCCGCCGCGATCGACTCCGGCGTGTGGGCGCCGTCGGGGGCGAAGGTCATCACCTCGGCGGTCGTCTCGCGGGTGAGCCGGGCCAGGGCCTCGCGGATGCTGTCGATCCCGACCAGCTGCTCCACCCCGGGGCTCGGGGCCTGCGGCCGCAGGTCGGCGAACTCGGCTATCAGCCGCGCGGCGGCGGCCCGCGAGGTCTCCACCCGCTGCTGCTGGGCGGCGAGTTCGGCGTGCTGGCGGGCGAGCAGGATCTCCATCCCGATGTCCGGCGAGACGGCCCGGAGCCGTCCCTCCCGCTCGGCGGAGGGCTGGACGAGCGCCAGCTCGCTCAGCAGGTCGAGCGCGTCCCGGACCTGCTCCTCGGTCTGTCCCGTGGCGGCGGCGAGGGCGGCCACACCGGCCTGCGGCTGCGCCAGCATCGTGCGGTAGACGGCCTCCGCGCACGCGTCGAGACCCAGTACGGCCAGCATCTCCAGACCCCCCGAGAGACTTCACCAGCGCCCTTCTCGGGCTGCATGATCATGCCATAGCGGATCTTCGCGGAGCACGGTCCGGGCACGGGTTGGACGGAAGGGGCCAAGGCCGGAAGGGGCCTCTGGTCAGCGGTGTCGCCGGGCGCCCCGTCCTGTTTGGCTCATAGGTATGTACCTCGTCCACGCGCGTCTGGCGGCGCTCGGCGGTGCCGCCCCCCTTCCCTCCCGCACCCGCGTCCGCGCGCTCGTCCTCGGCCGCGCCCGGCCCGAGGAGCGCGTCGAACACGTCTCCCTCCACGCGCACGCGCTGCCCCATCCCGTCCTGGGCCTCTACCTCCTGGCGGACCGGCTCTCCGAGGCGGAGGCGGCGGCCCGCGCCGTGTGCCGGCGCGTCCTGCGCGACTGCCCCGAGTTCGACGGCTGGTCCCTCCTGGAGGCCCAGGTCCCGCTGATGGCGCCCCTCCTCGAACAGGACCTGTCCCTTTCCGGCCCCGGCCCGCGGGCGCTGGACGGAACGGTCCAAGGCCCTTTCGGGCCACCCGGAAACCCTTCCGGTGCCCCCGAGCGGCGACGAAAGTAGTGAGCGCCGGAAGGGACACCGACCGGCCGGCAGGAACCGGAGCGGCGTCACCGCGGGACGCGACCGGTTCGGGCCGCCCGGGCTCCCGCCCGGACCCACCCGCCCGGACGCCCGTCCGGACCCACCGACTCAGTTAAGGACCCCGTCGTGATCCGCACCCGTCTCGCCCTGGCCGCCGCGGTCGCCGCCCTCGCCCTCGCCGCCCCCGCCGCCGCCCTGGCCGCGGACCTCACCGCCGCCCCGTCCGCCCCGCGGGCCACCGCCGCGGCGCTCCCCGGCGACGGAGCGGTCGTCGTCACGACCGACGACATGATCTGGCAGTAGAACCCGCCCGGCCCCCGATCGCCCGGCCATCCCGGCCATCCCGGCCCCAGGCCCTCCGGCCACCCCGGCCCCGGCCCCCGGGCCTTGGCCTCAAGCCCACCTGACTCCGGCCCCGGCCCAAGCCCCCCGGCCCAAGCCCCCCGGCCCAAGCCCCCCGGCTCCACCTCCCGGCCCTCGGCCCCGGCCCTCCGCCCAAGCCCCGGCTCCGGCCCCGGCCCTCGCCCGCTCGTCGTCCCCTTCCCGACCGCTGCTCCTGCAGGGCAGCAGTCGTACGGACCGCGCGGGCCCCTCCGAAACCTCCCCGGCAGTACCCGAACCCCGAAGGACCTGACATGGCCATGACCGCCCGCACCCGTCGTACCCTCTCCGGCACCGGCGTCATCCTCGCCGCCATGGGCTGCACCCTGAGCCTCGCCACCGCCCCCGCCTTCGCCGACACCACCGCGCAGGCCGCCGCCCTGGCCCGGGCCCAGCTCGGCGACCACGCCTGCTCGACCAACTCCCTCGGCGGCACGGGCTTCATGACGAGCTGCAACACCTCCACGGGCACCGAGGCGGAACCCTGGTGCGCGGACTTCGTGAAGTGGGTCTGGAAGAACTCCGACTTCAACGTCAACGGCACGACCGCGGCGGCCTCCTCCTTCTACTCCTACGGCCAGGCCAACGGCACCCTGCACACCTCGTCCTCGTACCAGCCCCAGGTCGGCGACGCCGTCGTCTTCAACTACTCGGGCGGCTGGGCGCAGCACGTCGGCATGGTCACCGCCGTCAACGCGGACGGCTCGATCCTGACCACCCACGGCAACTGGAGCGACCGGGTCGCCGACGTCGCGGTGAGCGCCTCGCAGAAGCAGGTCGGCGACACCCCGAGCGGCATCGGCCAGCGCATCAGCGCCTACATCTCCCCGGTCGGCGCGACCCCGGCCTCGTACAGCAAGGGCGACCGCGACTTCACCAGCGACCTCAACGACGACCTCCTCGGCGTGAGCGCGAGCGACGGCAAGCTGCGCATGTACGCCGGCAACGGCGACGGCGACTTCGCCTCGCACGAGGCCGGTACGGGCTGGGGCGGCATGGACAAGGTCAAGGCCGCCGACTTCAACAACGACGGCGACGGCGACCTCGTGGCCCGTGCGGCCGCCACCGGCGAGCTCCACCTCTACCTCGGCAACGGCAACGGCGGCTTCAAGTCCCACACCGTCATCGGCACCGGCTGGAACGCCATGGAGGACTTCGTCGCCGGCGACTTCACGGGCGACGGCAAGGCCGACATCGCCGCCGTCCGCAAGGACGACGCCACCCTCCGCCTCTACGCCGGCACCGGCACGGACGTCTACTACGACAAGCAGATCGGCTCCGGCTGGGCGGGCATGTCGAAGCTCGCCGCCGGCGACTTCAACGGCGACGGCCGCGCGGACCTGGTCGCCCAGGTCGACGCCACCGCGAACCTGAACCTGTACGTCGGTACGTCCACGGGCGTGGCGCCCGCCATCCAGATCGGCCAGAACTGGGGCGGCATCGGCAAGCTCACCCTCGCCGACATCGACAGCGACGGCCGCGCCGACGTCGTCGCCACCATCGCCAGCTCCGGCGACCTCTACCTCTACAAGAGCCAGAGCAACAGCCTCCAGGCGGGCGTGAAGGTCGGCCAGGGCTGGGGCGGCATGAGCCACCTCATCTAAGCGGCGACCGGTGGGGGCCCGTTCCCGAAGGAACGGGCCCCCACGAGCCCCGACCGGCCCCCCTCCCTCCCGACACGAAGGTCAGCCCGCCATGCCCTCGCACGCCCCGCGCCGCGCCGCCCTCCCCCTCCTCGCCGCGTCCGCCCTCGCCGCCCTGATCCCCCTCACCGCCGCTTCCCCCGCCTCCGCCGCGTCCGTCGCCACCTGGGACAAGGTCGCCCAGTGCGAGTCCGGCGGCAACTGGTCCATCAACACCGGCAACGGCTACTACGGCGGCCTCCAGTTCCTGAAGTCGACCTGGGACGCGTACGGCGGCGGCGCCTACGCCGCGTACCCCCACCAGGCGTCCAAGACGGAGCAGATCCTCATCGGCGAGAAGGTCCTCGCCGCCCAGGGCGAAGGCGCCTGGCCCACCTGCGGGCCCCGGGCCGGCCTCGGCGCGGACGACCAGGACCCGTACCCCTCGGAGCCGGTCGTCCCCCGTGACCACGACTTCACCGGCGACGGCAACGACGACCTGCTGAGCATCAGCGCCGCCGACGACAAGCTCCGCCTGTACGCCGGCAACGGCGAGGGCCAGTTCGCCTCCAGCGAGGCCGGTACGGGCTGGGGCGGCATGGACAAGGTCAAGGCGGCCGACTTCAACAACGACGGCGACGCCGACCTGGTGGCCCGTGCGGCCGCCACCGGCGAGCTCCACCTCTACCTCGGCAACGGCGGCGGTGGCTTCAAGTCCCACACCGTCATCGGCACCGGCTGGAACGCCATGGAGGACTTCGTCGCCGGCGACTTCACGGGTGACGGCAAGGCCGACATCGCGGCCGTCCGCAAGGACGACGCGAGCCTGCGCCTCTACAGCGGTACCGGCACGGACGTCACGTACACGAAGCAGATCGGCTCCGGCTGGTCCGGCATGTCGAAGCTGGCCGCCGGCGACTTCAACGGCGACGGCCGCGCGGACCTGGTCGCCCAGGTCGACGCCACCGCCAACCTGAACCTGTACGTCGGTACGTCCACGGGCGTGGCCCCCGCCATCCAGATCGGCCAGAACTGGGGCGGCATCGGCAAGCTCACCCTCGCCGACATCGACAGCGACGGCCGCGCGGACGTCGTCGCCACCATCGCGAGCACCGGCGACCTGTACCACTACGCCAGCATGAGCAACAGCCTCAAGGCCGGCGTCAAGATCGGCCAGGGCTGGGGCGGCATGAGCCACCTCATCTGACGCGACGAACCGCCCGGCCCCTCCCTGGGGCCGGGCGGTTCCGCCGTTCACGCGCGAGGCGCCCCCGCGACGAACGCCGCCCAGGCGGCGGGGGAGAGGGCGAGCTGCGGGCCGTGGGGCACCTTGGAGTCACGGACGTGGACGGTGGTGGGGTGAGCGGCGACCTCGACGCACTCGCCGCCCTCGCCGCCGCTGTAGCTGGACTTGCGCCAGTCGTAGGCGACCTCGATGCAGTTGCCGCCGGAGGCGTCGCTGTAGCTGCTCTTGAACCAGGCAAGATCCGCGGTGCTCATCGTTCTCCCAGCAGTTTCTCGATCCAGGTCAGGGACTCCCGTTTGGAGAGTGCCTGCGAGCGCAGGATTCCATAACGCTCGGAGTGTTGGCGAACCTCTTCAGGGTCGGTGATCAGTCGCGCGTGCCCGTAGATCTCGGTATACGCAACCTCCCGCCGTCCCGGCGGTGTCAGCAGTGTGTAGGCCCCGCCCAGGTAGGGGTGGTCGTCCCTGTCGAGCATCAGAATCTGGAGTTCCACGGTCCGGCGCTGGCCCACCTCAAGGACCCGCCGAAGTTGCTCGCGATGGATGTCCCGTCCGCCGAAGGGACGAAGCAAGACAGCTGCCTCCAGTACAAAAGTGAGCGTCGGCGCAGGCCAACGTTCAAAGAGCGCCTGCCGTGAGATCCGGTCGACGACCCGCTTCTCGATCGTCTCCTCGTCCAGCATGGGGCGACTGCGCTCGAAGAGTGCGCGTGCGTACGCGGGCGTCTGAAGAATGCCCGGCACTGCCTGCACTTCGTAATAGTGCGCCGCCAGCGCTCGTGCCTCCTCCTTCGCGAAGCTCTGGAACCAATCCGGGTGTCGTACCCGAACCCGAGCCAGCGCCTTCTCCGTGTCCTCCACCGCCGCCGCCAGCACACCCCCCGCCCCCAGCACCTTCTCCGCACGCAGCAGGAAATCCGGCTGTGGCGTCCGTACCCCCCTCTCGATCGAGGAGATCAGGTCCTCGCTGCAATGCGTGTCCGCCGCGAGCTGCGCCTGGCTCAGCCCCGCGTTCGTCCGCAGCACCTTGATGATTTTCCCCAGCGCCTTGAACAAGTGCGCCGTACCGTCCGCTTCGGAGGGCTTCTCCGGCCGCTCCTCTTTGTTCCCCGACATCCGTACCGCCCTCTTGGCGTACCCGTACAGTTACCCAGCGTCGTGGCGTCGCTGCTGGTCAGCGTAGGGCCGGGGGGCCACCCTCGAAGCCATGAAGCCGGAAATCATCACTCCGACCAGTGAGTGCGCGCCGGAGTTCGCGCTTCGCCTGAGCCCCACGCCCCGGGGCGCGCGCCTGGCCCGCCTGCTGGCGGTGCAGCAGTTGCGCGACTGGGGCGTGGCGGGCCCCGCGGCGGAGGCGGCGGAGCTGGTCGTCGCGGAGCTGGCGAACAACGCGGTGCTGCACGGCCGGGTGCCCGGCCGGGACTTCGAGCTCCGCATGGAGCGGACCGGGGACCGCCTCCACGTCGCGCTCTCCGACGCCCGCGGGGAGCGCCGCCCCGCGCCGGTCCCGCACCCCGACGAGGGCGGCTACGGACTCCTCCTCGTAGCCGCCCTCGCCACCACCTGGGGCGTCAAGGCCCGCACGGTCGGCAAGACGGTCTGGGCGACCGTCCCGCTGGCCCCGGCCGGGCCTCAGTAGTAGGTGCCGCTCCCCAGGTAGTAGTCGTGCATGTCGTTGCGGGCCGCCAGGGGCCGCTTCCAGTCGCCGGTGCCGCGGTAGAGGGCCGGGCCGGTCCCGTCGACCGCCATGAGGTCGACGCGGCCGTCGCGGTTCTGGTCGCCGACGTCGATGATCTGGGTGAAGCCCTTCCAGCCGCCGCCGATGCGGGTGCGGGCGGCGAAGGTGCCGTCGCCCTTGCCGAGGTAGAGCCACAGGACGCCGTCGCGGTCGCGGGCGACGAGGTCGCCGGCGGGGGCGCCGCCGAGGTTGCCGACGGCCGCGATCTTGTCGTAGGCGTTCCAGCCGCCGCCGACGCGGGTGCGCGCGGCGAACGGGGCGGTGGCGTTGCCGGTGCCCTTGTACAGCCACAGGACGCCGGTCCTGTCGGTGGCGACCAGGTCGGTGCGGCCGTCGCCGGTGAGGTCGGCGGCGCTGGTGATCTGGTCGTAGACCTGCCAGCCGCCGCCGACCTTGACCCGGTGGGCCAGACCCGTGCCGTTGCCCTGGTGGAGCCAGAGCACGCCGGCGCGGTCGCGGGTCAGGATGTCGGCGTGGGCCGCGCCGCCGACGTTCGCGGTGGGGACGATCCGGTCGTACACGTTCCAGCCGGAGCCCAGGACGGAGAGGGAGCTGCCGTTGCTGGCGGCGTCCCAGGAGGAGCCGATGAAGACGACGGTGTTCCGGTAGAACCCGCCGGTCTCGGAGAGGGACAGGACGTCGGGGAGCCCGTTGTCGTCGAAGTCGTGCGGGACGACGGGGCGCTGCATGCGGAAGGTGCCGGTCGTGTCGAGGGCCGGGCCGATCCCGTTGTGCGGCTTGGCGATCAGACGCCAGGTGTAGGCACCGTTGGGGCCGGGCACGTCGGTGTCGAACTCGCCGCCCCAGTAATCCTCGGCGGTGCCGTTGGCGTCGGCCCAGAGCTTCAGCGTCCGGGACCGCCCGCTCGCCACGTGGGTGAGGGTGGCGGTGGCGACGACGTTGGTGTTGCTGAGGCGCCAGGTCAGGGGCACCGGGTGCCGGTTGTCGAGGTTCATGACGGCCGGGAGGTTGCTGCCCAGCAGCGTCACCACGGTGGGCCGGCCGGTGCTCGCCACCTGCCGTGCCACCGGTGTGCCGTCCGGTCCCGGGGCGATCCGGTACATGCCCTCGCCGGCGGCGAGGGTGCCGCCCCGCACGAGCACGGTGCCGTCCGGGCCCGGCGCGGACGCCGTGTAGGTGTCGAGGACCTTGAGCGACGTCGCGCCGGTCAGGGAGCGGGCGGTGACGCCGTACAGCGGGTTCGGGGTCGAGTACGACTTGTCGTGACCGCCCATGCCGTAGAGCACCCACCCGTCGATCAGCTTGACCGACACGCCCGTCGCCTTCGTCAGGGGGATGCGCAGGGCGGTCGCCGGGGTGCCGCCCCGGGCCATGACGACGACGGTGGCCGTGGAGCTGGACGGCTGCTCGACCCAGGCGAGGTGGGTCGCGGAGGCGGCGACGGAGGCGGCCGGGTGGGCGGGCGCCACGTCCACCACCCGCTCGGCCCGCGCGGTGTCGACGAGGGCGATGCGGGAGGTGGCGGTGGTGTCGGCGGGGTCCGCGTACCGCACCAGGACGGTCCCGGGGGAGGGCGCGGAGAAGGAGGTGATGTCGGCCCCGGCGGGCAGGCCGGTGACCGGCTCCGCGCGCAGTCCCTCCGCCGTCGCGGTGACGAGGCGCAGTTCCTCGCCGCCGGACGGGTTCGACCACACCGTCACCAGGGAGGCGGGCCCGGTCGGGTACCCCGCCTGGTAGCCCGGGCCGAGCGTGCCGAGGTCCATGACGACGGGGTCGGCGTCCGCGCCCATGTCACGGAAGGTGTGGACCAGCCCGTCGACCTTGACGACCACGTCGGTGCCCCGGAGGGGCCGGTACGGGGCGGTGCCGTGGGGCAGGGCCGTGGTGGAGCCGTCCGCGTACCGGGTCCAGACGGACGAGCTGACGCCGTCGGCGGAGTGCCACGTCAGGAACCCCGACGGGCCGGCGCCGTACAGCGTTCCGCCGTCCTGGATCACCGGGACCCCCTGCTCCGTACCGGTGCTCCCGGCCGCCCCCGCCACGGCGACCGGCGGCCCGGCCGCGACCGCGGGGGCGGTCAGGACTCCGGCGGTGACGGCGAGGGCGACGGCGGCGGCCGTGGCGAGACGGCGTCGGGTGAATCTCATGGACGGCTCCAGAGGTGGCGATGCGGTCGGTGGACGCCGGTGGGGAGGCGCGAGACGGCAGGTGGGGGGACTGCGGGCGGAAGGGTCAGAAGAGGACGGGGCGGGTGCCGTACGGGGAGGCGTACGGCGGGATGCCGACCGTGCCGGCGGGACCGAAGGGGGCCTGCCAGTCGCCGGTGCCCTTGTAGACGGTGAGCCAGGGGTCCTGCTGCGTGCCGCTCTCGGCGAGCAGGTCGGCGCGGCCGTCCCGGTCGACGTCGCCGATGTTGACGACCTGGCCGTAGACGCCCCAGCCGCCGCCGACGCGGGTGCGGGGCGCGAAGGTGCCGTCGCCCTTGCCGAGGTAGAGCCACAGGACGCCGTCGCGGTCGCGGGCGAGGAGGTCGCCGGAGGCCGCGCCGCCGAGGTTGCCGGGGGCGGTGAGGAGGTCGTACGTGTTCCAGCCGCCGCCGATCCGCGCGCGCGGGGCGAACGGCTTGGCGGCGTCGCCGGTGGCCTTGTAGAGCCACAGGACGCCCGCCTCGTCGGAGGCGACGAGGTCGGGGCGGCCGTCGCCGGTCAGGTCGGAGCCCGCCGCCAGCTTGTCGTACACGTCCCAGCCGCCGCCGATCCGGACCGGCGCGGCGAGGGAGTGGCCGGTGCCCGAGTACAGCCACAGGACGCCGGACTTGTCGCGGGCGACGACGTCCGCGTACGGGCTCGCGTCGAGGTTCCCGGCGGACAGCAGCCGGTCGTAGACGTACCAGCCGCCGCCCCGCTCGGTCCGCTCCCACTCCCCGTCGGGGTCGGCGAGGAACTGCCGGACGTCGTACGAGGCGAGGTGGCCCGAGCCGTCCCGGAGGAGCAGGTCGGGAGAGCCGCTGTCGGAGTAGTCGTGCGCGGCGGTGCCGCTGTCGACGGTCAGGGTGCCGGTCCGCTCGACCGTGCCGCCGACGCCGTTGACCGGCTTGACGGTCATCGTCCAGGTGTAGGCGCCGTTGTACGCGGCCGTCCCTCCGAGGAGGGTGCCGTTCCACTCGAAGACGGCTTCGGTGGCCGTGCCCAGGAGCTTCCTGCTCTGGCTCCAGGTCTTGCCGGTCTGCTGGTGGACCAGGTGCACGGTCGCCCACACGTCGCCGCGGCCGTACGTCCACCGCAGCACCGCCTTGGAGCCGGCCGCGCGGAAGTCGGCGCCGGCGGGCACCTGCTCGCTCGTGACGGTGGTCGGCGTGGTCACGCCGTTGGTCGCAAGGACGGTCGTGGCCGGCCGGCCGTCCGCGCCGGGAGCGATCGCGTACACGCCCTTGCCGTGCTCCGGCGTGGAGCCCTGCGCCAGGAGGCCGCTGTCGGTCACGTGCAGGCGCTGGGTGCCGTCGAGGAGGCCGGGGAGGGCCGAGCCGTCCTGGAGGGAGACGGCCGAGACGCTCCCCGCCGCCGTGTCGCCGTAGACGAGCCAGTCCTTCAGCAGGTAGGTGGTCACGAGGGAGCCGGTGGGCGGCAGGGTCGTCCGCCGCGTCGTCTCCTGCGCGCCCCGAAGCGCCGTCACCAGGGTCACGGAACCGTCGGAACCCCGCTCGGCCCAGGCCAGGTGGGTGGCCGAGACCGCGATGTCGGAGTTGGCGTAGAACGCGGGCACGGCCCGGTCCTCGACGACCTCGGCCGCCGCGAGGTCGACGACGGCCAGCCGCTCCTGCGCGGTGCCGCCGACCGTGCCCCGGTACTGGACGGCGAGGGCGCCGGAGGGGGAGAACGCCGCCCGCGCGATGACCGCGTCGGCGGGCAGGCCCGTCACCGCGCGGTGCACGACCGTGCCCGCGGGCCTGGAGAAGAGGTGCAGGCTGGTGCGGCCTTCGCCCTCGGGCTTCCCCAGCAGGAGGGTGTCCCCGGTGAACTCCCACAGGACGGCCGCCGTCCCGGCGGCGGAGGTGTCGATGTCGACGGGTGCGCCGCCCGTCATGTCGAGGATCCGGTAGGCGGTCTTCTGCGTCTGCAGCAGCACGCGGCCGCCGTCGGGGGACGGCGTGGGGCTGTTGAGGCCGAGCGTGAAGGGCAGGGGGGTCGTGGCCCCGTCCGCGGCCCTGTGCCACTGGAAGAGGGGCTCCCCGTCGGCGTGGGTGTAGGTCACGAAGCCGGCCGTACCGCCGCCGTCCAGCCGGGCCTCGGCGCTGATGACGGAGGGGGACGCCTCCGTCGCGGCGGCGGAGAGCGCGCGCGGCGCGGCGAGCGCGGGCGCGGTGACCGCGGCCGTGCCGGCCGTCACCGTGAGGGCGACCGTGACGGCGACGGCGAGGCGCCGGCCGGCAGGGCGGAAGTGCTTCAAGGGGTTTCCTTCCGAAGTCCGCGGTCGAGGCGTCCACGCGCCTCGACCACAGGACTCACGGCAACCGTTCAAGGTTGTACGGCAGTTCGGTTCCGGTTCCCCGGTTCGTCACGTCGGGTTCCGGCCGGACCCCCGCCCGCCGTTCCGGCCGTCAGGACACGTTCGTGAACTTCGTGCCCTCGTTCGGGTACAGCCACGTCTTCATGCGCGCGAAGGGCGCGGTCGCCGAGCCCGTCGAGCGGTAGACGTACGTGCCGCCCGACCCGTACGCGATCAGGTCCGGGCGGCCGTCGGCGTCCACGTCGCCCGCGCCGACGAGCTGGCTGAAGGCGTTCCAGCCGCCGCCGATCCGCTGGCGCGCCTGGAAGCCGTAGCCGTTGCTCTTGTAGAGCCACAGCACGCCGTCCTTGTCGCGGGCGACCAGGTCGCCGCCCCCGTCGCCGGCGACGTTCCCGAGGGCCGTGATCTGGTTGTAGACGCCCCAGCCGCCGCCGACCCGGATCCGGGGGGCGTACGGCTTCGCCAGGTCGCCGGTGCCGCGGTAGTACCAGAGGTAGCCCGCGGTGTCGACGGCGAACAGGTCCGCCGCGCCGTCCGTGGTCTGCCAGTCCGAGCCGCCGGCGAGCTTGGTGTAGACGCCCCAGCCGCCGCCGACCCGCACCCGCGTCCCGAAGGTGCCGTCGCCCTTGCCGGGGTAGGTCCACAGGACACCGGCGGTGTCGAGGGCGACGAGGTCGCCGTTCTTGTCGCCGCCGATCTGCCCGGCCGCCTCGATGTGCTTGTACGTGTTCCACCCGGAGCCGATCCGGGTCCGCCGGGCCGACTGCGCCTGGCCGTTGACCGGCCAGTCGTAGAGGTCGTCGCGCCACAGCACGCCGGCGGCGTCCCGGGCGAGGACGTCGGTGGAGCCGTTGTCGGTGAAGTCGTGCGGGTTGCCGGTGCGGGTGACGGTGAGCGTGCCGGTCCGCGTGTCGGTGGCGGTCCCGTCCTGGGAGGTGGCGGTGACCTGCCAGGCGTAGGCGCCGTTCGGGGCGCTGACGCCGTCGAGGACGCCGTCCCAGGCCGTCCCGAACTCGCTGCCGCCGTCGGCGAGCCGCGGCAGCTCCCGGACGAGCTTCTTGCCGGAGCGGGTGTGGGTGAGCGTCAGGGTGACGCGCGCGTCGGGCCGGGACAGCTCGACGGAGAACGGGACGCTCGTGCCCGGCTTCTCCAGGCTCACCGACGCCGGCAGGGACGCGCGGGTCACCTTCAGGGCCACGACCCGGCCGGTGTCCGCGACGAGCGAGAAGGACGGCTTGCCCGCCCAGTCCGGCGCCACCTTGAACAGGCCGTCGGACGAGCCCGTCGCGCCGCGCACCAGCAGGCCGCCGTCGCCGTGGTGGGCGACGGAGGAGAAGTTCTCCATGACCTTGACCGGCACCGGGGCCGCCTGGGTCAGGTCGAGCGCGTACAGCGGCGTCAGGACCTCGGGGCCGGCGTACGGGTCGCGCCGGGCGGCGTAGAGCGCCGTGTCCCCGATGATCCCGGCGAGGACGGCCTTCCCGGGCACGTTGGTGAGCGCGATCGGCCGGCTGCGGCCGTACACGTAGAGCTGCTGGCCGCCCTCCGCCGGGTTGACGATCAGGGCGCGGTACTTCGCGGTGATCGCGCCCGTCGTCGCCGCGTCCCAGTCGCCGCCGGTGCCGCTCGGGGTCTCCTGGACCATCGGCGTCCCGGTGGGCACGGAGACCACGTAGTGCCGGGTGTAGGGGACCTGCTCCTGGTTGCTGAGGCCGTAGCCCCGGACGAGGACGAGGGCGACGGGCCGGCCGTTCGCGTCCCGGCCCGCCGCGACGACCTTGTGGTCCGTCTCGGTGAGCTTGTTGAACTGGTTGCCGACGGTGTCGGTGAGCTTCGTCCTGCGGACGATGCCGTTGACGTTCTCCAGCTGCCACAGCTCGCGGCCCACGCCGGACTCCGCGGTCCGGCTCTCGTACGCGACGTCGTGGGCGACGCCCGCCAGTTCGCCGCCGAGGGTGTGGTTGGCGTACTTCCCCAGCGTGGGGTTGTAGTGGGTCAGGTAGCCCTGGTTCTGCGTCACCATCCAGTCGGAGAAGGAGTCGTGGACGTTCGCCTCGCTCCCGAAGACGACGGTCGAGCCGTCCGGCTTGTGCAGCGTCAGCGTCCGCTCGCCGTTCTCGTCCGTGCAGGACGTGACGAAGCCGAAGGCGCCCGCGGAGACGACCTCGGCGCCGACCGGCAGCAGCCCGGGCGCGGAGGGCTCGCACCGGCCCGCGGCGGCCGCGTCGGCGGGGGCGGCGGCGGCCGGGACGGTGACGAGGGTGCCCGTCACCGCCGTGACCGTGGCCAGGGTGACGAGGGCGGCGGCGAGCCGGCGCCCGGTGATGCGGTGGTTCACTGTGTTCCCGTTCGACGAGGGTGGAGGGGACGGGCGGCCGGCGGGGCGCCGCGCCGGTGCCGAGCTGTCGGACGAGCCCGGCGACTGGTACCCGGCCGTGGCCCGGTACAGCCAGTCCCCGGAGAAGAAGGGC
>NZ_JBEZUZ010000011.1:0-111139 GCF_040636735.1 Streptomyces sp. NPDC035033
GTGGGGGGCGAGGGGGTGGCCGAAGGCTTGGTTGGCCGTCGCGGTCTCCCGGGAGGGCGGGGCCCACTCGTCTACGGCCTGTCGGGCTGCTGTGCGTCAGCCCGCGAGGATGGCGCGCGCCAGCTTGGCGGTCTCGGTGGGGGTCTTGCCGACCTTCACACCGGCGGCCTCCAGGGCCTCCTTCTTCGCCTGGGCGGTGCCGGAGGAGCCGGAGACGATGGCGCCGGCGTGGCCCATGGTCTTGCCCTCGGGCGCGGTGAAGCCCGCGACGTAGCCGACGACCGGCTTGGTGACGTTGGCCTTGATGAAGTCGGCCGCGCGCTCCTCGGCGTCGCCGCCGATCTCGCCGATCATGACGATCAGGTCGGTGTCGGGGTCCGCCTCGAAGGCCGCGAGGGCGTCGATGTGCGTGGTGCCGATGACCGGGTCGCCACCGATGCCGACGGCGGAGGAGAAGCCGAGGTCACGGAGCTCGTACATCATCTGGTACGTCAGCGTGCCGGACTTCGAGACCAGGCCGATGCGGCCCGGCTTGGTGATGTCGCCCGGGATGATGCCGGCGTTCGACTGGCCCGGGGTGATGAGGCCGGGGCAGTTCGGGCCGATGAGGCGGGTCTTGTTGCCCTTCTCCACGGCGTACGCGTAGAACGCGGCGGAGTCGTGGACGGCGATGCCCTCGGTGATGACGACGGCGAGCGGGATCTCGGCGTCGATCGCCTCGACGACGGCGGCCTTGGCGAAGGCCGGCGGCACGAAGAGGACCGAGACGTTGGCGCCGGTCTCCTTCATGGCCTCGGCGACGGTGCCGAAGACCGGGACCTCGGTGCCGTCGAAGTCGACCTTGGTGCCGGCCTTGCGCGGGTTCACGCCGCCGACGATGTTGGTGCCGTCACCCAGCATGAGCTTGGTGTGCTTCATGCCCGTGGCACCGGTCATGCCCTGGACGATGACCTTGCTGTCCTTGTTGAGGAAGATAGCCATGGCTGTTCTGTCCCTCTTCCCTTACTTCGCAGCCGCGAGCTCGGCGGCCTTGTCGGCCGCGCCGTCCATGGTGTCCACGCGCTGGACCAGCGGGTGGTTGGCGTCCGACAGGATCTTGCGACCCAGCTCCGCGTTGTTGCCGTCGAGGCGGACGACCAGCGGCTTGGTGACCTCCTCGCCCTTCGAGGCGAGGAGCTCCAGGGCCTGGACGATGCCGTTGGCGACCTCGTCACAGGCGGTGATGCCGCCGAAGACGTTGACGAACACGGACTTGACGTCCTTGTCGCCGAGGATGATCTCCAGGCCGTTCGCCATGACCTCGGCGGAGGCGCCGCCGCCGATGTCGAGGAAGTTGGCCGGCTTCACGCCGCCGTGGTTCTCACCGGCGTACGCGACGACGTCCAGGGTCGACATGACCAGGCCGGCGCCGTTGCCGATGATGCCGACGGAGCCGTCGAGCTTCACGTAGTTGAGGCCCTTGGCCTTGGCCGCGGCCTCGAGCGGGTCGGCCGCGTCCTTGTCCTCCAGCGCCTCGTGCTCCGGCTGGCGGAAGTCGGCGTTGGCGTCCAGGGAGACCTTGCCGTCGAGGGCGATGACCTCGCCGGAGGCGACCTTCGCGAGCGGGTTGACCTCGACGAGGAGGGCGTCCTCGGCGACGAAGGTCTTCCACAGGGTCACGAGGACGTCGGCGACCTTCTCCGCGACCTCGGCCGGGAACTGGGCGGCGGCGACGATCTCGCGGGCCTTCTCGATGTCGACGCCCTTGTTGGCGTCGACCGGCACCTTGGCGACCTTCTCGGGGGTCTCCTCGGCGACCTGCTCGATGTCCATGCCGCCGGCGACGGAGGCGATGGCGAGGAAGGTGCGGTTGGTGCGGTCGAGGAGGTACGAGACGTAGTACTCCTCGACGATCTCCGGAGCGGTCTCCGCGATCATCACCTTGTGGACCGTGTGGCCCTTGATGTCCATGCCCAGGATGTCTGTCGCGCGGGCGACGGCCTCGTCCGGGGTGGCGGCCAGCTTGACGCCGCCGGCCTTGCCGCGGCCGCCGACCTTGACCTGCGCCTTGACGACCGACTTGCCGCCCAGGCGCTCCGTCGCAGCGCGCGCCGCCTCAGGCGTGTCGATGACTTCACCGGCCAGCACCGGTACACCGTGCTTGGCGAAGAGGTCCCTCGCCTGGTACTCGAACAGGTCCACGCGCGTCCCTTTTCTAGATGATCGCGGTTCGTTGTCTGCGTGGGCGTGCCGCGGAGGGCAACGTGACTGCGCTGTCACTGGGGAGGCGTACACGGTGTCCGTGGACGCGGCATGTCCGTCTCGCAGGTTATCCCCGTGGGACCTGGGTCCCTAAATCGCAGATCACAACCGAGCGGTGATACGGGTCACAGAACGTAGGGGCGAAGGGGCTGTCCGTGGGCACGGGGCCGCCCCCTCCCGGACCCCACCGGGCAGGCGGGGACCGGGGTTTGCCCCCCTCACGCCACGCCGGTGCGCGGGGTGAGGGGGGTGCCGCCGGGAGTGTGATATGGGCCTCAGTCGGCCCGCGGGGCTCCGTCCGGGTGGCCGGGCGGCGACGGATTCCGCACGGCGGGCCGGGCGCGCCTCAGGCGGCGTCGGGTATCGGCAGGGGCCGCTTCTCCAGGGCCGCCGCCATGACCTCCGGGAAGAGGTCGGGGGTGCAGGCGAAGGCGGGGACGCCGAGGGCGGCGAGCGCGGCGGCGTGCTCGCGGTCGTGGGCGGGGGCGCCCTCGTCGGAGAGGGCGAGCAGGGCGACGACCTGCGTGCCGGCCGCCTTCATCGCGGCGACCCGCTTCGGCAGCTCGCCGCGGACGCCGCCCTCGTACAGGTCGCTGACGAGGACGACGACGGTGTCGGCGGGGCGGGTGATCCTCGACTGGCAGTAGGCGAGCGCCCGGTTGATGTCGGTGCCGCCGCCGAGCCGGGTGCCGAAGAGGACGTCGACGGGGTCGTCGAGCGCGTCGGTGAGGTCGACGACGGAGGTGTCGAAGACGACGAGCCGGGTGGCGACCGCCTTCAGGGAGGCGAGGACGGCGCCGAAGACGGAGGCGTACACCACGGAGGCGGCCATCGAGCCGGACTGGTCGACGCAGAGCACGATCTCCTTGCGGACCGCCCGGGAGGCGCGCCCGTGGCCGATCAGCCGCTCGGGGACGACCGTGCGGTGGGCGGGGAGGTAGTGCTTGAGGTTGGCCCGCAGGGTGCGGTCCCAGTCGATGTCCCGGTGGCGGGGGCGGCCGATCCGCGCGGAGCGGTCCAGGGCGCCGGTGAGGGTGGCCCTGGTGCCGGTGGCGAGCCGGGCCTCCAGGTCGGTGACGACCTTGCGGACGACGGCCCGCGCGGTCTCCCGGGTGGTCTCCGGCAGCGCCTTGTTCAGCGACAGCAGGGTGCCGACGAGGTGCACGTCGGGTTCGACGGCCTCCAGCGTCTCCGGCTCCAGGAGGAGCTCGGCGAGCCCGAGCCGGTCGATGGCGTCGCGCTGCATGACCTGGACGACGGAGGCGGGGAAGTAGGCGCGGATGTCGCCGAGCCAGCGGGCGACGGAGGGCGCGGAGCCGCCGAGCCCGCCCGTGCGCTCGCCGCCGCTCCGGCCGTCCCGGCCGTCCTGGCTGTCGTAGAGGGCGGCGAGGGCGGCGTCCATGGCGGCGTCGGCGCCGGACAGGGCGCGGCCGGTGCCCTCGGCCGCGGCGCCGCCGAGGACGAGGCGCCAGCGGCGCAGCCGCTCGTCGGCGGTGGTGGGGGCGCTCATGCGGGGACCTCCGGTCCGAGGACGAGGCGGAGCAGGGGCAGGACGCCGTCGGCCCGCTCCTCGTCGAGGCCGGCGGCGAAGCCGGGGACGGGGGCGCCGGGTCCGGCGGCGGGCCCGGGTCCGCGGGCGACGCGCTCGCCCAGGGCGCGGCGCACCCCGGGCTCGTACCCGCCGAAGGTGCGCCGCAGCAGGGGCAGGACGTCGGTGAACGCCCCGGCCGGTACGGCGGCGAGCCAGGCGTCGAGGAGGGCGAGGAGCCGCTCGTCGTGGACGAGGAGCAGTCCTCCGCCGGGGCCGCCGACGAAGCCGTCGATCCAGGCGGCGGCGTCGGCGGGCGGGGTGCCGGGCGAGAGGGCGAGCCCCATGAGCCGCGCGGTCCCGTCGTCGGAGAGCCGGCCCCCGTCGAGCAGCGTCCGGGCCGCCCGTCCCCGGACGGCCCCGGCCACCCGCTCCCGGTGCGCGAGCCGGCGCAGGACCCCGGCCCACCGGTCGGGGAGGGTCTCGGCGCCGGGGCCGGACCGCTCCGGGAGGAGACCGATCGCGGTGTGGACGGCGTCGAGCCGGTCGCGCATCCGCGCGGCGGCGTCCGCGTCGAGGCCGGTGCAGGCGGGCGGGAGGCCGACGCAGATCCGCTCGGCGAGACCGGCGGCGACGTCCGCGAGGGCCGCCGTGTCGGTGCCCCGCACGTCCCCGTACCGCAGCGCGCGGGCCAGGGCGGGGAGCGCGTCGGCGAGGTGGGCGACGTCGGTGTCGAGCGCGGCCCGGTCGGCGAGGGCGCCCAGGACGGCGGGCAGGGCGGCGCCGAGCCCGGCGAGCAGGCACCGCTCGGCGAGGGCGGTGATCTCGCCGAGGGTGCCGGCGGCGCGGGCCCGGGCCTCGGCGCGGGCGGTGGCGGCGGCCTCGACGGTGGTGCCCCAGACGCCGGCCTCGGCGACCCGGACGTGCAGTTCGGGCCGCCAGCGCAGCCGCCAGGACTCCCGGAAGGTGCCGGTGCCGGTGCGGCCGGCGGCGGGCGTGCCCCAGTCGACGCCCAGGAGCCGGAGCCGGTGGAGCAGCCGGCTGCGGGCGGCGTCGGTCTCGCCGCGCAGGTCGAGGCCGAGGTCGCGCTCCTCGGCCTCGGGGGTGAGCCGGAGGCTCCGCTGGAGGCGGTTCAGGTCGCGCTGGAGCGGGACGGCGGGGGCGGCGGCCGGGACCTCGCCGAGGACGTCGCCGACGACGAGCCGGTCCCGGACGAGGGCGAGCGGCACGTCGGAGCCCTCGCAGAGGACGGCGCGGACGGCGTCGGTGGTCTCGTCGAGGCCCGGGCGCGGGCGTCCGCGCAGGGCGGCGAGGGTGTCGGCGAGCCGGACGGCCTCGATGACGTGGGCGGAGGAGACGGGGTGGTCGGCCTCGCGGAGCAGCGCGGCCGCGCGGGTCATCCACCGCTCGACGGGCCGGTCGGGGGCGGAGAAGAGGTGCCCGTACCAGCCGGGGGACTCGATCCCGGCGCCGTATCCGGAGCGGCGGGCGAGCCGCCGGTGGGTCCAGGGGACCCAGGTCAGCTCGGCCCTCACCTTGGGCAGGCCCTTGAGGAGGGCGCGGTCGGCGGTGACGGTGGTCCGCCGGGCGAGGGCGGGCACGTGCCAGGCTCCGCAGACGACGGCGACGGCGTCCCCGAACTCCTTGCGGGCCTCCCGCAGCCGGAGCCGCATGTACGCCTCGCGGACGAGGTCGCGCGGGTGGCCGCCGTGCCCGTACCGCTCGCGCAGGGCGGTCATGGCGTCGGCGAGGGCGTCGAAGGGGGCGAGGGGGTCGGTGCCGTCGCGGAGCTCGACGGCGTCCTCCCACCACTGCTCGGGGTCCTCGTGCCCGGCGGCCCGGGCGAGTTCGGCCAGCGGGTCGATCCGGGCGCCGCCGTCCGCCTCGTCCTCGCCGTCGCCCCAGGTGGGATCGGTGGCGGCGAGGGTGTGGGCGGCGGGCAGGTCGACGAAGCGGACCGGGACGCCCCGGCCGAGGGCCCAGCGGATCGCGGTCCACTCGGGCGAGAAGGCGGCGAAGGGCCAGAAGGCGGCCCGGCCGGGGTCGCCGACGGCGTGGGCGAGGAGGGCGACGGGCGGCCGCATCTCCGGGTCGGCGGCGAGGGCGACGAGCGCGTCGGCCTCGGCGGGGCCCTCGATCAGCACCGCCGCGGGCAGGGCGGCCTCCAGGGCGGCGCGCACCCCGCGCGCGGAGCCGGGCCCGTGGTGCCGGACGCCGAGCAGCAGGGGGCCGGGGGGCCGGTCGCGGAGGTCCGTCGCGGCCGGGGCGGGCGCGGGGGCCGTCACGCGCTCACCTCGCGGCAGGCGCGGTAGAAGTCCTTCCAGCCGTCGCGCTCTCTGACCACGGTCTCCAGGTACTCCTGCCAGACGACCCGGTCGGCGGCCGGGTCGCGGACGACGGCGCCGAGGATCCCGGCGGCGACGTCCGAGGGGCGCAGCACGCCGTCGCCGAAGTGGGCGGCGAGCGCGAGGCCGCCGGTGACGACGGAGATGGCCTCGGCGGTGGAGAGCGTCCCCGAGGGGGACTTGAGCCGGGTGCGGCCGTCGGAGGTGACGCCGTCGCGGAGTTCGCGGAAGACGGTGACGACCCGTCGGATCTCCTCGACGCCCTCGGGCGGGGCGGGCAGTTCGAGGGAGCGGCCCAGCTGCTCGACGCGGCGGGCGACGATGTCCACCTCGTCCTCGGCGGTGGCGGGCAGCGGCAGGACGACGGTGTTGAAGCGGCGGCGGAGCGCGCTGGAGAGGTCGTTGACCCCCCGGTCGCGGTCGTTGGCGGTGGCGATCAGGTTGAAGCCGGGGACGGCCTGGACCTCCTCGCCGAGTTCGGGGACGGGCAGGGTCTTCTCGGACAGGATCGTGATGAGCGTGTCCTGCACGTCGGCGGGGATGCGGGTGAGCTCCTCGACGCGGGCGGTCGCGCCCCGCTCCATGGCCCGCATGACGGGGCCGGGCACGAGGGCGGCCCGGCTGGGGCCCTCGGCGAGCAGCCGCGCGTAGTTCCACCCGTACCGGACGGCTTCCTCGGGGGTGCCGGCGGTGCCCTGGACGAGGAGGGTGGAGTCGCCGCTGACGGCGGCCGCCAGGTGCTCGGAGACCCAGGTCTTGGCGGTGCCGGGGACGCCGAGGAGGAGCAGGGCCCGGTCGGTGGCGAGGGTGGTGACGGCGACCTCGACGATGCGGCGGGGCCCGACGTACTTGGGCGTGACCACGGTGCCGTCGGGGAGGGTGCCGCCGAGGAGGTAGGTGGCGACGGCCCACGGCGAGAGGCGCCAGCGGGCGGGGCGGGGGCGGTCGTCGGCGGCGGCGAGCGCCGCGAGTTCGTGGGCGAAGGCCTGTTCGGCGTGGGGCCGCAGGACCTCGGCGGCGGGCCGGGGCCGGCCCGGGCCGGTGTCCGTCACGGCACCGGCGCCGGGCTGGGCGATGGTCTCGGGCACGGTCATGGATCCCCCTCCAGCTCGTTCGACCTGCTGTGCGATCCACGGTGCACCACGCCACTGACAATCGGCCGTGACCGCAGGTCAGGTGGCCGATCGGGGGGTGTGGCAGGTCAGTTGAAGACCGGGGAGACGGCGACGCAGCCGCCGGCCATGGCCTGCTCGCCCTCGGCTTCCTTGATGACCTTGCCCTGGTAGACGACCTTGCAGGTGAGGCCCTCGGGCTCGGTCGTGACCGGCATGACGGCGGGCGGCATGATGCCGTGCAGCCGCACGGTCTTGCTCCACGGGGCGGTGGGCTTCTTGTCGGTCTCGACCCGCGGCTGCATCGCGGTGCCGTCGCCGGCGTGGTAGTCGATCGACCGGATGTTCGTGCCGGTGACCTCGTAGGTCACCTCGTAGCTCTCGACGACGGCCTTGTCGACCTGGTCGACGGCCTTGTCGGCCGCCTCGGAGCAGGCGCCGAGACCGAACGCGAGGCCGGTGGCGGCGAGGGCCGAGACGGCGGAGCGGACGGTGCGGTTCATGGTGGTACTCCCCCTGCACGGTGGTGCGGACGCGAGGTCGCGCGCTGGTTCGCGCGAGCCCGCACAGCACCGTAAGGGGTGGTCGGACCTGTCGTGCCGTCAGGGCCCTCCATGAGGGCGAAGCCGCAGGTCAACTGCGTTGTCAGTGGCGGAGAATACCGTCAGGTGCATGAATGCCATGGGGGTGCGCTGGACGGCCGAGCAGGTGCTGGCACTGGCTCCTGACGAGGCCTCGCGCAGAGCGGGGAGCGGGCTCGGCGCGGCCGGGCCGTGGAGCGGCGCGGGCGCCTCCGCGGGGGTCGTCTGGGGACGGTGCGAGGGCAGCGGCCGCACGCCGTACCGGACGGTCGTGGACACGGCCGGGCCCGTGTACGCGTGCACCTGCCCGAGCCGCAGGTCCCCGTGCGAGCACGTGCTCGGGCTGCTGCTCCTGTGGGCGGCGGGCGGGACGGCCGTGCCGGAGGGCGCCGAGCCGCCCGAGTGGGCCGCGCGCCGGCTCGCGGCGCGGCGGGCGGGAGCCGCCGGGGCCGTACGGAAGGCGGAGGGGGCGGCCCCGGCGGACCCGGCGGCGGCCCGGCGGCGGGCGGAGCGCCGGGCGGCCCGGGTGACGGCGGGCGCCGAGGAGCTGGAGCGGCGGCTCGCGGACCTGGTGCGCGGTGGGCTCGCCACGGCCGGGCAGCAGGGGTACGGCCTGTGGGAGGAGGCCGCGGCCCGCATGGTCGACGCGCAGGCGCCGGGGCTCGCGGGCCGGGTCCGCGAGCTGGGCGCGATACCGGGCTCGGGGCCGGGCTGGCCGGTGCGGCTCCTGGAGGAGTGCGCGCTCACCCATCTCCTCGACCGGGCGTGGCTGGCCGCCGACCGGCTGCCGGCCCCGTTCGCGGCGACGGTACGGACCCGGGTCGGCCTGCCGTCCGCGCCGGACGGCCCCGCGGTGCGGGACCGGTGGCTGGTCCTCGCCCAGTACGACACGGGGGACGGCCGGCTGACGACCCGTCGGATCTGGCTGCACGGGACGGACAGCGGGCGTACGGCGCTGCTGCTCTCGTTCGGCGCGGCGGGCCGCGCCCCCGGTCTCGCGCTGCCGGTCGGCGCGGTCGTGGACGGCGAGCTGACCCCGCACGCGGGCTCCGGGCAGCTCCGCGCGGAGCCCGGCGAGCCGCTGGTGCCGGTCGCCGGGCCGGCCGCGCCGCCGCCGGGCGGCCCGGTGGGGGCGGCGCTGGACGCGTACGGGCGGGCGCTGCGGGAGGATCCCTGGCTGGACTCCTGGCCGGTGACGCTCGCCCGCGTGGTGCCCGCGCGGGCGGAGTACGGCTGGCAGCTCGCCGACGCGGACGGGCGGGAGGCGCTGCCGCTGACCGGCGCCGACCGGTCCCGGGCCGGCCTGTGGCGGCTGCTCGCCCTGTCGGGCGGCGGCCCCGTCACGGTCTTCGGCGAGTGCGGCCACCGCGGCTTCACCCCGCTCGCCGCCTGGTCCCCGGACAGGCCGGCGGAGACGGTCCCGCTGCTGTGACCGCCGTCCGCCGCAGCCCTTTCCCGTCCGACGTCCGCGACAGCGGCCGAGACCGCGCCCGAGGAGTGCCCGTGCCGACGCCCAAACCCCCGCTCCAGCCCCAGGCCCTCCGGCCGTCCCCGGCCCCCGGTGACGGGGGGTGGGAGGAGCTGATGACGTCGGCGCTGCTCGGGACCGACCGGCGGCCGCCCTCGGGGACCCGGGGCGCCGGGGCCGCCGGGGCCCTCCTCGACGCCGCCGCGCGGCGGACGCTGCGGCGGCGCGCGGGGCTGCGGCCCGGCCCCGCCGCCGTACCGCCCGAGCCGGCGCCGGACGATCCGCGGCCGGCGCTGCCCGAGGCGGCCCGGCGCCGGCTCGACGGGCTCCTGGCCGGACGGGCCGCGCCCGCCCCGGCGGGCGGCCGCCGGGGCGCCGCACCGGACCTGGCCGAACTGCTGCCGCAGTGGCTGGCGCTGGCCGTCGAGCGCGGCTACAAGGCGCCGCCCGCCGCGCTGCCCGCGCTGCTCGACGCCGCCAGGGCCCGTACCGACCTGCGGCCGCGGGCGCTGGCGCTGGCCGGGCCGCGCGGGCTGTGGCTGGCCCGGCTCAACCCGGAGTGGCGGTTCGCCCTGCGGGGCGCCGGGGCCGGCGGGACGCTGCCGGACCCCGGGGACGCGGCGGCGGTGCGGGAGCTGTGGGAGGAGGGCCTGTTCGCGGAGCGGGTCGCGCTGCTCGCGGCCGTGCGGGCGGAGGATCCGGCGGCCGGGCGGGCCCTGCTCGCGGGCACCTGGTCCGCGGAGCGGGCCGAGGACCGGCTGATGTTCCTGGACTCGCTGCGGGCCGGACTGTCGGCGGCGGACGAGGAGTTCCTGGAGACGGCGCTCGCCGACCGCAGCCGCAACGTCCGCGCGACCGCCGCCGAGCTGCTCTCCGCACTGCCCGGCTCGGCGTTCGCGGGCCGCATGGCGGCCCGGGCGGTCACCTGTGTGGGCCTGGACCGGACGGCGTCCGTGCCGACGGTCGTCGTGGAGGCCCCGCACGAGTGCGACGAGGAGATGCGGCGGGACGGCGTGGTCGCGGTGCCCCCGTCGGGGCGGGGCGAGCGGTCCTGGTGGCTCGGACAGCTGGTGGAGGCGGCCCCGCTGTCCTGCTGGCCGGCCCGGTTCGGCGGGCGGACGCCGGAGCAGATCGTGGCGCTGCCGGTCGCCGACGACTGGCGGGCGGAGCTGCACGCGGCCTGGTGCCGGGCGGCGGTGCGGCAGCGGGACGCGGCCTGGTCGCGGGCGCTGCTCGGCGCGCCCGCGGTGCCGCCGGCGACGGGCCCCGGCACCGCGTCGCTGGCCGAGCGGGCGCAGTTGCTGGCGACGCTCGGGCCGGAGGAGCGGGCCCGGTGGGTGGCGGCCTTCGTGGCGGCGCACGGCCTGTCGGAGGCGTTCCAGCTGCTCGGGGTCTGCGCGGTGCCGTGGGCGGAGCCGCTGGGCGAGGCGGTGATCGACGCCCTGGACAGCGCGCGGGACGCGGGCAGCTATCCGTGGAGCTTCAGCGGGGTGATGGGGCTCGCGGAGCGGTGCCTCTCCCCCTCGGCCGCCCGGCGGCTGGAGTCGCCGGCGTCGGTCCCGGGGGCGGAGGACGCCTCGCCGGGGGCGGACGCCTACTGGTCCGAGGCGTTCCGGCGCCTGGTGGCCACGCTGGACCTGCGCGCCCGGATGTACGCCGAACTGGACGGCGCCCCGGCCGTCCCGCCCGCCCGGCGCGACCCGTCCCGTCCGCACGGCGTGCCCGTACGGGAGGGGTGAGCCCGCGCGGCCGGCCGGGAGCCCGTCGGAGGGGGCTCCCGGCCGTCGGGGGCGCCGGGGAGTGTCAGACGGCCGTCGTGCGGACGTTCGCGTTGACCCAGTCGACGATCGACGCGGTCGTGGCGCCCGGCGTGAAGATCTCCGCGACGCCCTTCTCCTTCAGCGGCGGGATGTCCGCGTCGGGGATGATGCCGCCGCCGAAGACCTTGATGTCCTCCGCGTCGCGCTCCTTGAGCAGCTCGATGACCTTGACGAAGAGCGTGTTGTGCGCGCCCGAGAGGATCGACAGGCCGATCGCGTCGGCGTCCTCCTGGATCGCGGTGTCGACGATCTGCTCGGGCGTCTGGTGCAGCCCGGTGTAGATCACCTCCATGCCGGCGTCGCGCAGGGCCCGCGCGATCACCTTGGCCCCACGATCGTGGCCGTCGAGACCCGGCTTGGCGACCACCACGCGGATCGGACCGGTCACACCCATCACTGCCTCCACATGCGACCCCCGCGCGTCTGTGCCGGGGAGGTGAACGAACGTTATCGACAGCATCCCGCAACGGACCGTTTCGCGGTGGCCGGGGAGGGGGAAATCACACGTGGGACACGTTCGTTCCGTGACCCGCCCCGCTCCGGGCCCTCCTCCTGGGCCCTCCAGCCGCCCGCGGGGCCGGTCGCGAAAGGAGCCGCGACGCCGGTCGCCGGAGCTCCGTGCCGTCGTCCGTGCGGCGCGGGGCTCCGGCACACCGGCGTACCGCCCGGCCCCGTGCGCCGGGGAGGAGGTCGGCGATGGAGCTCGCCAAGGTCACCGCCCTGCTGAAGGCCACCGTTCTCGAAGCCGCGATCCTCACCGGCCACCTCGCCCTCTACCCCTCCGGGCTCGCCCCCTCCCGGCCCGCCGCCGACGCCCCCGCGTCCCTCACCGGCGGGGACGGGCGTCCGGTCGTCCTGCTGCACGGCTTCGTCGACAACCGCTCGGTCTTCGTCCTGCTGCGCCGCGCCCTCGCCCGGCACGGCCGCCGGCACGTCGAGTGCCTCGACTACTCTCCGCTCACCTGCGACCTGCGGACCGCGGCCGAGGCGCTGGGGCGGCGGATCGACGCGATCCGGGACCGCACGGGCCGGGCCGAGGTGGACCTGGTGGGCCATAGCCTGGGCGGCCTCGTCGCCCGTTATTACGTACAGCGGCTGGGCGGTGACGCGCGGGTGCGGACGCTGGTCACCCTCGGCACCCCGCACGCCGGCACGACCGTCGCGCCGCTCGCCGACGCGCATCCGCTGGTGCGGCAGATGCGGCCGGGGTCGGAGGTGCTGCGGGAGCTGGCCGGTCCGGCGCCGGGCTGCCGGACGCGGTTCGTGAGCTTCTGGAGCGACCTGGACCAGATCATGGTGCCGGTGGAGACGGCCCGCCTCGACCACCCCGACCTGCGGGTGCACAACGTGCGGGTCAGCGGCATCGGGCACCTCGCGCTGCCGGTGCACCCGGCGGTGGCGGCCGGGATCCTGGCGGCCCTCGACGCCGACGGGGCCGAGGACGGGGCGGACGGCGGGGCGGCCTCCGTGGCCTGAACTCGCCGCGTCGCGGCGACACCCCCGGGCCGTTCTTCGAACGTTCCTCGAACACAAGGCCAAAGGTCGGTGCGTGAGCTGGCGAAACACGGTCGATTGCCCGTTTCCTGCGCCCGCCGGTCCTTCCGAAGATTGTCGGCCCCGCGTACCGCCGGGTACAGTCGCGCCACTGCTTCCCCCCGGGACACCCCCTGTCGGGCCCGCCCCGGACTGGTCCTGCTGCCGAGGCGAGAGAGACGTTGGTGAACGACCAGCACCCCCACGCCGGGTACGCCGGAGACGGCGCCCACACCACCGGCAGCTTCGCGACCGACCCGCTCTTCGGGACCTGGTCCGACACCGGGCAGACCGGCCACAGCGGCCAGTGGGACCTCGGCCAGTACGCCGCCACCGGGACGTACGACACGACCGGCGCGTACGACACGGGCGCCTGGACCACCGCGGGGAGCCACGACACGACGGGCCAGTGGGACACCACCGGCCAGTGGGCCGCCGCGGCCGCCACCGTGACGGACCCCTACGCGGCGGGCGCGCCGTACGGACAGCCCGAGCAGTACGACACCACCGGCCAGTGGGACGCCTCCGCCTGGATCGAGGCCCAGCACACCGGCCAGTACGAGACCCTGCACTCCGGCGCCTACGCGGCGCAGGGCACGTACCGCCACGAGGCGTACGACGTGACCGGCCAGTGGGCCGCCCCCGCCTTCGCGACCGACACCGGCGCCTACGACGCCACCGCCTGGAACCAGGTCTCCGAACCGGCCGCGCCGGTCGTCCCCCAGCAGTACGTCCCGCAGGACGAACCCGTCGGCCACACCGCCGAGTTCGCGTTCGCCCACGAGCCGGAGCGGGCCCCGGAGCCGGAAACGGCCTACGGGGCCGCCGAGTTCGCGGCCGAAGGGTACGAACCGGAGGCGTACGGAACCGAGGCGTACGAGGCCGAGGCGTACGGCGCCGACGGGGGCGCGGCCGACGAGCTCCCCGAGAGCGAAGGCCCCGGGGCCACCGACCCGGTGCCCGCCACCGAGGTCCGCACCGACGCCCGCCCCGTACGCCGCTCCTCCGGCGGCGGCCGCGCCCGGCGCCGTACCCCCGCCAAGCGCTCCGCCCTGCTGACCGTCGCCGTCCCCTCCGCCTGCGTCATGGGCGTCGCCGGCATCGCGGCAGCCTCCGTCAGCGGACTCACCGGCGCCGACACCGAGGCCCCGAAGCAGAAGAACACCACCGCGCTCGCCGCCGCCGACCCGGCCGCCGTGAAGCAGGTCCCCGCCAACACCGCGCTCGACACCCAGCTCAGCGCCCTCGACGCCGACGTCCGCGACTTCGGCGACCGCGCCAGCCGCACCCAGGAGCGGATCGACCTCAAGGCCCGCCAGGCCGCCGAGAAGAAGAAGCGCGCGGAGGAGGCGGCCCGCCGCGAGGCGATGCGCCCCAAGTTCATGCTGCCGGTGGAGCTGCACCAGCTCAGCGCCCGCTTCGGCCAGTCCGGCGTCAACTGGATGTCCGTGCACACCGGCATCGACTTCCCCGTGCAGTACGGCACCCCCGTCATGGCCGCGACCGACGGCACCGTCCGCACCCAGTGGAACCCGGCCTACGGCAACATGGCCATCGTGACCGCCGCCGACGGCACCGAGACCTGGTACTGCCACCTCAGCAGCACCAAGATCCGCTGGGGCCAGGTCAAGGCCGGCGACGTCATCGCCTACTCCGGCAACTCCGGCAACTCCACCGGCCCGCACCTCCACTTCGAGGTCCGGCCCGGCGGCGGCTCCGCGATCGACCCGCTGGCCTGGCTCCGCAGCCACGGCCTCGACCCGACGAGCTGAGAACCGTACGCGACGGGGGCCCGGTCCGACGGACCGGGCCCCCGTCGCGTCGTACCGCCTACAGCTTCTCGACCGGCGCGTACCGCAGCAGCAGCCGCTTCGGCTTCTCGTCGCCGAAGTCGATCGTCGCCTGTGCGTCCGAACCCGTGCCCGTCACCGCCAGCACCGTGCCCAGCCCGAACTGGTCGTGCGTGACCCGGTCGCCGACCGCCAGCGAGACGACCGGCTTGTCCGAGCCCGCGCGGCGCGTCGCGAAACCGGACGGGCCGGAGCGGGCGCGCGACGAGGAGAGCGACGACGACAGCGAGGAGGCGATCCCCGAGGTCGGACCCGCCGGCTTCGCCACCGGCCCCGTCCGCTTCCACTCCAGGTACGCGGGCGGGATCTCCTCCAGGAAGCGGGAGGCCGGGTTGTACGAGGGCTGGCCCCAGGCGCTGCGCATCGACGAGCGGGTGAGGTACAGCCGCTCGCGGGCGCGGGTGATGCCCACGTACGCCAGGCGCCGCTCCTCCTCCAGCTCCTTGGTCTGGCCGAGCGCCCGCATGTGCGGGAAGACGCCGTCCTCCATGCCGGTGAGGAAGACCACCGGGAACTCCAGGCCCTTCGCGGTGTGCAGGGTCATCAGCGTGACGACGCCGGAGCCCTCCTCGTCCTCGTCCGGGATCTGGTCGGAGTCGGCGACGAGCGCGACCTTCTCCAGGAACTCGGCGAGCGTGCCCGTCCCTTCCTCCTCCTCGCCGCGCTCCTTCTCGAACTCCAGGGCCACGGCGGCGAGTTCCTGGAGGTTCTCGATCCGGGTCTCGTCCTGCGGGTCGGTGGACGCCTGGAGCTCGGCGAGGTAGCCGGTCCGCTCCAGGACGGCCTCCAGGACGACGGCCGGGCCCGCGCCGGACTCGACGATGGTGCGCAGCTCGTCCATGAGCGCGTTGAACCGCTTCACGGCGTTGGCCGAGCGGGCCGCCATGCCGTACGCCTCGTCGACCCGCTTCAGGGCCTGCGGGAAGGTGATCCTCTCGCGCAGCGCGAGGGCGTCGATCATCGCCTCGGCGCGCTCGCCGATGCCGCGCTTGGGCACGTTGAGGATCCGGCGCAGCGGCACGTTGTCCTCGGGGTTGGCGAGGACGCGCAGGTAGGCGAGGACGTCCCGGACCTCCTTGCGCTCGTAGAAGCGCACGCCGCCGACGACCTTGTAGGGCAGGCCGACGCGGATGAGGATCTCCTCGAAGACGCGGGACTGCGCGTTGGTCCGGTAGAAGATCGCCACGTCGCCGGCCTTCGCCTCGCCCGCGTCGGTGAGCCGGTCGATCTCGTCGGCGACGAACTGCGCCTCGTCGTGCTCGGTGTCCGCGACGTAGCCGGTGATCTGCGCGCCCGCGCCCGCGTTGGTCCACAGGTTCTTGGGGCGGCGCGACTCGTTGCGCTCGATGACCGCGTTGGCCGCGGAGAGGATCGTCTGGGTGGAGCGGTAGTTCTGCTCCAGCAGGATCGTCGTCGCGTCCGGGTAGTCCTCCTCGAACTGGAGGATGTTGCGGATGGTGGCGCCGCGGAAGGCGTAGATCGACTGGTCGGCGTCGCCGACGACGCACAGCTCGGCCGGGCCGAGGTCCTCGTAACCGGTGCCGACCAGCTCGCGCACCAGGGTGTACTGGGCGTGGTTGGTGTCCTGGTACTCGTCGACGAGGACGTGGCGGAAGCGGCGGCGGTAGTGCTCGGCGACGTCCGGGAACGCCTGGAGCAGGTGGACCGTCGTCATGATGATGTCGTCGAAGTCCAGCGCGTTCGCCTCGCGCAGGCGCGCCTGGTACATCCGGTACGCCTCGGCCAGCGTCTTCTCGAACCCTCCCCCAGAGGGGGTACCCCCAGCGGCCTGGTCGGCGAAGGACTCCTCGTCGATCAGCTCGTTCTTGAGGTTGGAGATCTTGGCGCTGAAGGACTTCGGCGGGAACTTCTTCGGGTCGAGGTCCAGGTCGCGGCAGACCAGCGCCATCAGGCGCTTGGAGTCGGCGGCGTCGTAGATCGAGAAGGACGAGGTGAAGCCCAGGCGCTTGCTCTCCCGGCGCAGGATGCGGACGCAGGCGCTGTGGAAGGTCATCACCCACATCGCGTTCGCCCGCGGGCCGACCAGCTGCTCGACGCGCTCCTTCATCTCGCCGGCGGCCTTGTTGGTGAAGGTGATCGCCAGTATCTGACCGGGGTGCACGTGCCGCGTGCCCAGGAGGTGGGCGATGCGGTGGGTGAGGACCCGGGTCTTGCCGGAACCGGCGCCGGCCACGATGAGCAGCGGGGAGCCGGTGTGGACGACGGCGGCGCGCTGCTGCTCGTTCAGCCCCTCCAGCAGGGCGGCCGGGTCCACGACGGGACGGGGGGCGCCGTCGCGGTAGTACGGGTCGCGGGGCGGGGGCGCGTCGAAGTGCCCCCCGAACAGGTCGTGCGGGACCTCCTCCGCGGCCGGGGCGCCGTACTCGTCGTCCTCGGGCGGGGGCGGGACGTCCTCCGGGGAGTGGGACTGGAGGCCGGCCAGGAAACTGTCGTCAAAGAGGCTGCTCATCGCCTCCCGAGTCTAGGACGCCCGGCCGACAACCGGGTCCGCCTTCGGCGTGCTCCCGGTGCGAAGGCGCGCACCGGGAGCACGCCGGAGGGCTCCGCGCGGCCCGCCGGGCTCAGACCCAGAGGGTGGCGATGAAGATGTTCGCCGTGGTCAGACCGCCGACGGCGCCGAAGAGGCCCTTCTCGACGGTCTCCTCGTCGCGCTTCACGTAGACGATGCCGAGGATCACCACGAGGATCGCCAGCTTGATGCCGATCTTGAGGTTGTTGACCGTCTGGTCGTCGGCCTGGTTGAGGCCGACGAGCGCGACGCCGGTGACCAGCATGGTCAGCGCGCCGTGCAGCATGGCCGGGTTGAAGCGGGCCGTGCCGGCGCCGATCGCCTTCATCTGGGTGAGGAACCCGCCCAGGAGGGAGGCGATGCCGATGATGTGCAGCGCGACGAAGACATTGATGAGGACGTCCATGGGGCGGAGCCTAACCGGGCCCCTAGCACCGCTCTCCGGCCGGGTCCACCCGCTCCCCCGCTTCGGTCGCCCGCCCTACGGAAACCTTCGCCGACCGCCCCGGAGGCCGACCGGGAACGGTCCATGGAGGTCATCCGGCGTCAATAGCGGTCAACCCGGCGCCGGGGCGTGACCCCCGGGTCTAGCGTCCTGCCCCAGGTGGTCGGCTCCCCACCCCGCCGGACCACCGGCGGTGCCGGCCATCCCCGCCGGAGAACCCCGGCGGCGGCCCGTCTCCCCTGTGCGGTCCGCCGCCGGCTCCGGCCGGCACCGTCCCCCACAGGGAGAGGATGTGACCCGCCCTCGTGGCAGCTCACCGAAAACCCCGGCCCGCTCCGTTCGGCCGCCCCGCGGCCCGCACGGCCGCCACGCTCGCCCTGGCCTCCGCCGCCGGCGCGACCCTCTTCGAAGGCTCCGGCCACGCCGACCCGGCCCGCCCCGGCCGCACCGCCGCCCAGGTCAGGGCCGAGGTCGACAAGCTCTACGAGGAGGCCGAGGTCGCCACCGAGCGGTACAACGGCGCGAAGGAACGGGCCGACGCCGCCCGGACCTCCTTCGACCGCCTCCGCGACGAGGCCGCCCGCCGCACCGAGCGGCTCAACACCGCCCGCCGGAGCCTCGGGGCCGTCGCCGCCGCGCAGTACCGCTCCGGCGGACTCGACCCGGCGGTCCAGCTCGCCCTCACCTCGGACCCCGACCAGTACCTGGAGCGGGCCGCCCTGGCCGAGAAGGCGGGCGCCCGGCAGGCCGCCACCGTCACCGCCGTACGCCGCGAACTCGCCGCCCTCGCCCAGCTGCGCGCCGAATCCGCCGGCCGGCTCACCGCCCTGCGCGGCCACGAGGCCGAACTGCGGCGCCAGAAGGCCACCGTCCTCGGCAAGCTCGCCGCCGCGCGCGAGCTCCTCGCCCGGCTCACCGCCGAGGAGCGGGCCCGCTACGAGGCCGCCGTCGCCGCCCGCTCCGTCGCACCCCCCGCGCCCGGCACCACCACCCGCCCCGGCACCACCGCGCACGGCACCACGGCAGGCGACACCACAGCAGGCGGCACCGCGACGAACGGCACCGCGGCCCGGGCGGACCGCTCCTCCGGCGACCGGGCCCCGGTGGCCGCCCCCACCGGCCGCGCCTCCGCCGCCATCTCCTTCGCCCGCGCCCAGCTCGGCAAGCCGTACATCTGGGGCGCCACCGGCCCCTCGGGGTACGACTGCTCGGGCCTCACCCAGGCCGCCTGGCGCGCCGCCGGGGTCTCCCTGCCGCGCACCACCTACACCCAGATCAACGCCGGCCGCCGGGTCTCCCGCTCCGAGCTGGCCCCGGGCGACCTGGTCTTCTTCTACTCCGGGATCAGCCACGTGGGCCTCTACATCGGCGGCGGCCAGATGATCCACGCGCCCCGGCCGGGCGCCCCGATCCGGATCGCGCCGATCGACGAGATGCCCTTCGCCGGCGCCACCCGCGTCGCCTGAGGGCCCGGCGGCGGGCCCGGGCTCAGACCAGACGGCGGGCGGTGGCCCAGCGGGTCAGCTCGTGCCGGTTGGAGAGCTGGAGCTTGCGGAGCACCGCGGAGACGTGCGACTCGACGGTCTTCACCGAGATGTAGAGCTGCTTGGCGACCTCCTTGTACGCGTAGCCGCGGGCGATCAGCCGCAGCACCTCCCGCTCCCGCTGGGTCAGCCGGTCCAGGTCCTCGTCGACCGGGGGCGCGTCGGTGGAGGCGAAGGCGTCCAGGACGAAGCCGGCGAGCCGCGGGGAGAAAACGGCGTCGCCCTCCTGGACCCGGAAGATCGAGTCCACCAGGTCGTCGCCGGTGATCGTCTTGGTGACGTAGCCGCGGGCACCGCCCCGGATCACGCCGATCACGTCCTCCGCCGCGTCCGAGACGGAGAGCGCGAGGAAGCGCACCGGGTCCTCGGCGGCCGCCATCAGCCCGGCGCAGCGGCGCAGCACCTCGACCCCGCCGCCGCCGGGCAGGTGGACGTCGAGGAGCACGACCTCCGGCCTGGTCGCGGTGATCACGGTGACGGCCTGGTCGACGTCGGCGGCCTCGCCCACGACCTCGACGCCGGTGACGTCGGTCCGCCCGATCTCGGCCTGCACGCCGGTGCGGAACATGCGGTGGTCGTCGACGAGGACGACCCGCACCCGGCGCCCGGCGCCGCCCCCCGTGCCCGGTCCCGTCTCCCCGTCGGTCCCGGTCGTCGCCCCGGTCTCGTCGCTCATCCGTCCGCCCTCTCCATCTCCAGCTCGACCTCCGTGCCCCCGCCCGGCACGGCCCGCAGCCGGGCCGTGCCGCCGTTGCGCTGCATCCGGCCGATGATCGATTCCCGTACGCCCATTCTGTCCTCGGGGACCTCGTCCAGGTCGAACCCCGGCCCCCGGTCGCGGACCGAGACGAACACCGTACGGCCCTCCACCTCGGCGTACACCTGTACCGCCCCGCCCTCGCCACCGTACTTGGCGGCGTTGACCATCGCCTCGCGCGCGGCCTGCATCTGCGCGGCCAGTTTCTCGTCGAGCGGGCAGTCGCCGACGACGACCACCTCCAGCGGCACGCCGTGCTTGTCCTCGACCTCGGCGGCGGCCCGCTTCACCGCCTCCGCGAGGGTCTCCGGCTCCTCGTCCCTGCCGGTGCCCTCCGGCTTGTACAGCCAGTTCCGCAGCTCCCGCTCCTGGGCGCGGGCGAGCCGGCGGACCTCGCCGGCGTCGTCGGCGTTGCGCTGGATCAGGGTGAGGGTGTGCAGCACGGAGTCGTGGACGTGGGCGGCGACCTCGGCCCGCTCCTGGGCCCGGATGCGCAGGGTCCGCTCGGCGCTGAGGTCCTGCGACATGCGGACCAGCCAGGGGCCGGCGAGCAGCGCTATGCCGGTGAGGACGGCGACGGCGGCGGTCAGCGCGGTGCCGATCTGGGCGACGGAGCCGCGCACGACCACGAAGACGGCGAGGCCGGTGCCGACCAGGGCCACGCCGACGAGCCCCCGCACGAGGTGGAAGCCGCGCCCGCGCGTGGTCCCCCGGCCGGTCCAGACCTCCGCGCGGGCGTTGTCCGCCTGGCGCCAGACCAGGACGACGCCGACGCCTATGAGCAGCGTCGGCCACACGTACCGTCCGGTCTCGCCGTCGATCCGCAGGTTCGCGATGAAGACGGACGCGCCGATCGCCAGGGCGACGAGGGCGAGGATCTGGCCGCTGTCGGGCTTGCGGAGCCGCCGTCTGCCGTCCTCGGAGACCTCGAAGAGGGGACGGGACTCGGCCTTGCCGCCGACGCCGAGCGGGACGACGATCCAGAAGACCGCGTAGAGCAGCAGCCCGAGGCCCTCGGTGAGGACGAGCACCGCGAAGACGGCGCGCACCCACGCGACGGGCAGACCGAGGTGTCCGGCGAGTCCCCGCGCGACACCGCCGAGCCACCGCCCGTCGGCGCTCCGGTAGAGCCTGCGCACGGGCGGTTCGTCGGTGTCGGTGACACGAGCGGTTGCGGACATGCACCGATCGTCACACGCTCGGCCGGTCCGGGGCATCAGGGTCCGCCCTGAGATCGGCCCCGGGTTCGTCTCGGGGTGGCACCGTCGTCGAATATCAGGGTCGCGCCAGGGTCGTTCCCGGTGCCGTCCCGGGGTCACGGGCGGTCACCATGGACGCATGACGAGTTCGACGCCTTCGCAGCACACGCAGCACGAGGCCCCGCCCGCGGCCGGCACCGTGCCGGCCGCTCCCCTGCGCCGCTCGCGCACGAGCCGAGTGGTCGGCGGGGTCTGCGGCGGTCTCGGCCGGCAGTTCGACATGGATCCGGTGATCTTCCGGGTCGTGCTGGCGGTGCTGGCGGTGACGGGCGGCATAGGCCTCGTCTTCTACGGCTTCGCGTGGCTGCTGATCCCGCTCGCGGGCGAGGAGGAGAGCGAGGGCCGGCGGCTGCTGACCGGCCGGGTGTCGGGTGCCTCGCTCGCGGCGATACTCATGGCGCTGGTGGGCTGCGGCATCTTCCTGTCGATGCTGCGGACGGGCTCGCTGATGGGCTTCGCGGTGACGCTGACGCTGGTGACGGCCGGTGCCGCGTACTGGTCGCAGCGGCGCGGGGTCGTCGGGGAGGCCGAGGGCGATCCGGCGGCGAAGCCCGCGGCCCCGCACGGCCGGGTCCCGGTGCCGCCGGAGGCGAAGGCCCCACCGCTGACGTTCCTCGAGAGGGAGATGAGCTCGTGGTGGCGGGACCCGATCGTGAAGGACGGGTCGACGGGCAAGGTGGCCATCGGCTACCTGTGGGGCCCGCACGGCATCGTCGACGAGGAGGGCCGAGTCGGCGGCGAGGTGCCGAAGCCCGGCCGCCAGTGGGGTCCTGCCGCCGGAGGGCGGCCGGAGCCCTCGGTGCGGCGCAGCCCGTACTCGATCGCCGGTCTCGTCGATCTGCTCTCGATCGCCGCCGCGATCACGGGCACGGCCCTGACGTGGGAGTCGCAGCCGCTGGGCACCAGCCTGGCGACGGGACTCGCGGCCGCGCTCGCGGTGCTCGGCCTGGGTCTGGTCATCAGCAGTTTCCTGGGGCGCACCGGCTTCGGGACGATCTTCCAGACGGTGGTGACGGCGGCGCTCCTCGCCGGCGCGGTCGCCCTGCCGGACAAGATCACCACGGACTGGACGCGCGAGACGTGGACGCCGGCCACGGTGGCCGCCGTGCGGCCGCAGTACGACCTGGGCGCGGGGGTGGGGACGCTGGACCTGTCCCGCCTGTCGGTGCCCGAGGGCAGGACGGTGTCGACGGCGGTGGACGTCGGCGCGGGAAAGCTGGAGGTGATCGTGGCGCAGGACGTGGTGGTGGAGCTCCGCGCCCAGGTGGGCCTCGGTGACCTGCAATTGCCGGGGCAGGCGCCGAACGACATCGACGTCGCCCCCGACCGCGACGAGACGCGGACGCTGAACCCGCCCGCCGGGACGGACCCGGCGGGGACGCTGGACCTCTCGCTGGAGGTCGGGCTCGGACAGGTGGAGGTCACCCGTGCTGCTTCATGAGTTCCGTCCGGGCCGGCTGGTCGTCGGCGTGGCCGCGCTCGGCCTGGCCGGGGCGTACGGCGGGGAGCTGGCCGGCGCCTGGTCGGCCCCGTGGTGGCTGGCGCTCCCGGTGATGTGGTGCGCGCTGTGGGTGGCCGGTCTGGTGACCTGGGTGGCCTACGGCGTCCGGCGGCGTTCGGCGAGGAGCCGGTCGGCGGAGAGCACCGGGGCCCCGGCGAGCAGCAGCGGCAGCCAGGCCATGAGATAGGCGAGGTCGTTGCCGAGGTAGTAGGGCTGGACCTGCCAGCTCACGGTGAGCCAGAGGCTCAGCGAGATCAGGGCGCCGCCGAGGGCGGCGACCCGGGCGAAGAGGCCGAGGAGGGTGCCGAGGCCGACGGCGATCTCGCCGAGGGCGATGGCGTAGCCGAAGCCGGTGGGGCTGTGGAGGGCGAGGTCGACGAGGGCGGGGATCGCGGCGGAGTCGCGGACGCCGCGCATGGTCTCGCCGATGGAGCCGGTGCCGGTGTCGGCGAGGAAGGCCGGGTCGGTGAGCTTGTCGAGGCCGGCGTAGACGAAGGTGACGCCGAGGAAGATCCGGAGCGGGAGGAGGGCGTAGCGGGAGGCGGTGGCCTTCCAGGCGTCCGCGCGGTTCCTCCGGGATGTTCCGCCGGGGCGGTCCGTGTACTCGCTCATCTTCGGTCACCTCTCCACACCCCGGACGACTGTTCGCGGAACGATTGTCTCCGGTTGTCCTGTGCGGGGATACGGGGAGGGGCCGGATGCTCAGTCGACGACGTCGATCGTGACCCGGTTGGTCTCGAATCCGGCGGCGGTGACGACGGAGACCTCGACGCGGCCGGGCTCGACGTCGGCGGGGAGGGGGACGGTGAGGACGGTGTCGGTGGGGTTGGCGAAGCCGCCGGGGACCGGGACCAGGGGGACGTGGGCGTGGACCGGGCCGATGCGGACGACGAGCCGGGTGAGCGGGTCGGGGGCGGCTGCGCCGGGCGGGACGAAGCCGTGGCCGCGGATCTCGATGTCGTCGCCGGTGCGGATGGGGGCGTCGAGGTCGCCGGCCTCGCGGGCGCGGACCACGGCGTGGACGGCGGGCCGGCCGCCCTCGGTGCACTTGGCGGCGAGGTGCCAGGCGGCGGAGACGGCGACGAGGAGGGCGAGGGACCAGGGCGGTTCGGGGAGGCGGACGGGGTCGGCGGCGAGCCGGACGGCGGAGTGGACGAGGACGGCGCCGGAGACGAGGACGTACTGGACGTCGGCGAGGTCGGCGCGGCCGTTGTCGTCGCAGAGCAGGTCGGCGGCGCGGGGCCGGTCGGCGCGGACCTTCTGGAGCCGCAGGGCGGCGATCCGGGTGGAGACGACGAGCCGGGCGGTGACGGCGACGGCGGAGACGAGGGCGAGGACGGTGAGGAAGGGCGCGGCGCCGGAGAGGCCGAAGGGGGTGGCGGCGGGCGGCCGGAAGGCGAGGAAGAGGAGGGCGTAGCAGAGGAAGAGGAGCCAGGCGGCGGCGACGGCGCGGGTGGTGGAGAGCCGGTTGTCCTCGCCGGTGAGCGGGGCGAGGAGGCCGCCGCGGGCGCGGTGGGCGCGAGCGGCGGCGGTGAGCGGGACGGCGAGGAGGAGGGCGGCGCAGAGGCCGGCGGTGCGGGTGGCGGTCCAGCCGGTGCCGAGGGCGGTGAGGGCCTGGCCGAGGAGGAGGGCGAGGACGGCGGCCCAGACGGCGGCGATGCTGCCGGTGCGGACGCGGGCGAGCCAGGCGAGTCCGGCCTCCCGGCCGTGGGCGGTGACGGCGCGGGCCGACTGGGCGAGCTCGTCGGAGACCCACTGGCGGGCGGCGACCGGGGAGTGGGCGACGGCGGCGGGGACGCCGTGGCCGGCGGCGAGTTCCTCGCGGCGGGCGAGGAAGGCGGCGACGGCGCGGCGGTGGCCGGTCTCGCCGCAGTGGGCGCAGCCGGCGCAGGCCGTCGGGTGGTCGGCGGCGCCGTGGCGCCCGCCGTACTGTCTCGCCTCTTGAACCGCCACGGTGCCGCCACTTCCCGAGTTCCCGAGCCCAACGTGCCGCTGATTCCTCGGAATTGTGCCGCACCAAGGGGGCTCGGGAGGGCCGCGTGCGCCCCGCTCAGGAGTGATTGCCGCGCCATCCCATTGACGTACAGAAGGGTGAAGCGATGGTGTTACGACAGGAGTTCGGGCTCCGCTCGGCTGATCCTGCGCCAGAGGGGCTGGTAGTTGATCCAGGCGACGAGGTCGCTGCCGAGCTGTTCGCGGGTGGCGACGGCGTCCTTGTGGTCGATGAGGACGGGTTTGCCGGCGGCGCGGGCGGCGAGCTGGATGCGGGCGCAGCGGTCCATGGCGATGAACCACCAGGCGGCGGCGTCGACGGAGGAGCCGACGGTGAGCAGGCCGTGGTTGCGCAGCACGATGCCCTTGAACGGGCCGAGGGCGAGGGCGATGCGGCGGGCCTCCTCTGCGTCGACGGTGACGCCGGTGTAGGCGTCGTAGAGGGCGTGGTCCTGATAGAAGGCGCAGGCCTCCTGGGTGAGGGGGTCGAGGAGTTCGCCGAGGGCGGCCAGGGCGCGGCCGTGGGTGGAGTGGGTGTGGGCGACGGCGACGGCGTCCGGGCGGGCCCGGTGGACGGCGGCGTGGACGGTGAAGGCGGCCTGGTTGACGTGCTGGTCGCCGAGGACGACCTGGCCCTCGCCGTTGGCGAGGACGAGGTCGCTCGCGGTGAGGTCGCCGAAGGGGGCGCCGAAGGGGTTCACCCAGTAGCAGTCGTCGTACTCGGGGTCGCGGACGGTGACGTGGCCGGAGACGCCCTCCTCGTACCCGAGCCGTCCGAAGAGGCGGAGCGCGCCGGCGAGCCGCTGCTTGCGGTGGGCGCGTTCCTCCTCGGCCGTCGCGTGGACGGGCGGCATGGCGAAGTGGAGCCGGTCGACGGGGACGGGGGCCGGTATCTCGCTCATGCGCGGGAAGGTAACGCCCGGCCGGTCAAGTCACCAGAGGCCGGACGTGAACACGACGAAGCCGCCGCCCTTCGCGGGGGCGGCGGCTTCGGCCGGGCTCAGGGAGCGGGAGGGGTCACTCCCACTCGATGGTGCCCGGGGGCTTGCTGGTGACGTCGAGGACGACGCGGTTGACGTCGGCGACCTCGTTGGTGATGCGGGTGGAGATCTTGGCGAGGACCTCGTACGGCAGGCGCGACCAGTCGGCCGTCATGGCGTCCTCGGAGGAGACCGGGCGCAGCACGATCGGGTGGCCGTAGGTGCGGCCGTCGCCCTGGACGCCCACGGAGCGGACGTCGGCGAGCAGGACGACCGGGCACTGCCAGATCTCGCGGTCGAGACCGGCGGCGGTCAGCTCCTCGCGGGCGATGGCGTCGGCCTCGCGGAGCAGGTCCAGGCGCTCCTTGGTGACCTCGCCGACGATGCGGATGCCGAGGCCGGGGCCGGGGAAGGGCTGGCGCTGGACGATCTCCTCGGGCAGGCCGAGCTCCTGGCCGACCATGCGGACCTCGTCCTTGAAGAGCTGCCGCAGCGGCTCGACGAGCTGGAACTCCAGGTCCTCGGGGAGGCCGCCCACGTTGTGGTGGGACTTGATGTTGGCGGTGCCGGTGCCGCCGCCGGACTCGACGATGTCCGGGTAGAGGGTGCCCTGGACGAGGAAGGCGACCTCTTCGCCGTCGGCGGCGCCCTCGGCGATGATCTCGGCCTGCGCCTGCTCGAAGACGCGGATGAACTCACGGCCGATGATCTTGCGCTTGGTCTCCGGGTCGGAGACGCCGGCGAGGGCGGTGAGGAAGCGCTCCTGCGCGTCGACGACCTTCAGCTGGACGCCGGTGGCGGCCACGAAGTCCTTCTCGACCTGCTCGGTCTCGCCCTTGCGCATCAGGCCGTGGTCGACGTAGACGCAGGTGAGCTGGGAGCCGATGGCCTTCTGGACGAGGGCCGCGGCCACGGCGGAGTCGACGCCGCCGGAGAGGCCGCAGATGGCGCGCTTGGTGCCGACCTGGGCGCGGATCGCGGCGACCTGCTCCTCGATCACGTTGCCGGTGGTCCAGCTGGGCTCGATGCCGGCGCCGCGGTAGAGGAAGTGCTCCAGGATCTGCTGGCCGTGCGTGGAGTGCAGCACCTCGGGGTGGTACTGGACGCCGTAGAGCTTCTTCTCGTCGTTCTCGAAGGCGGCGACCGGGACCACGTCGGTGGAGGCGGTGACGGTGAAGCCCTCGGGGGCGGCGGAGCAGGCGTCGCCGTGCGACATCCACACGGACTGCTCGACCGGGGTGCCCTCGAAGAGGGTGGAGCCGGCCTTGGAGACGTGCAGCGGGGTCCGGCCGTACTCGCGGGCGCCGGTGTTGTCGACGGTGCCGCCGAGGGTCGTCGCCATCAGCTGGAAGCCGTAGCACATGCCGAAGACGGGGACGCCGGCCTCGAAGATCTCGCGGTCGAGGCGCGGGGCGCCCTCCGCGTACACGGAGGACGGGCCGCCGGAGAGGATGATCGCCTTGGGGTTCTTGGCCAGCATCTCGGCCACCGGCATGGTGGAAGGGACGATCTCGCTGTAGACCCGCGCCTCACGGACGCGACGGGCGATGAGCTGGGCGTACTGGGCGCCGAAGTCGACAACGAGGACTACGTCCGGGTTGGAGACGTCGGGCGCGGCAGCGGGGGGCGCTGAGGACACTACGGCGGCCTTCCGGCGGTAGGAGCGGTTCCCCCGACAGGGGGGCTATTTGTCGATTCTACCGGCGTGCGGATGGCTCATTTCGTCTCACCATCCGAACGCGGGTGTCCTTCGTCTCACCATCCGGGCCCGACTTGCCCCGGCCCGGAGCGCGGGGTCCATACTGGGCGCCATGCGCGAGCACTCGACCTTCCTGTTTACCTATGGCAACCGGCCCACCGGCTGCCATGGTCGTGCTGTTTGAGCAACTGACAAGCGACTTCCCAGGCGCCCCGGGCCGACAAGGCCCGGGGCGTCCTGCGTTTCCCGGGCCGTGCCGATCCGGGGCCCCCTCACCACCAGGAGCCCCAGATGACCACGAAGACCCTCACCGAGCAGACCGGCGCCCGCACCGACGAGGCGGCCTCGCTGATCGGCGACGCCCGCGAGCGGATCGACGCGCTCGACGACCGGATCATCGGCCTCATCCAGGAACGGATGGCGGTCTCGGCGGTGATCCAGGAGGCGCGGATCTCCTCCGGCGGCCGGCGGGTGAACCTGGCCCGCGAGATGGAGGTCCTGGCCCGCTACCGGGACGCGCTGGGCAAGCCGGGCACGGCGCTGGCGATGACGATGCTGGAGCTGTGCCGCGGCCGCGTCTGAGGGGCGGCCGGGGCCGGGGGTGCGGCCGGGGTGCGGCCGGGGCCGGGGGACGCGGCCGGGGCCGGGGGTGCGGGCGGGACGCGTCTGAGTGGGTGCCCGCACCCGCGTTCGGGGCCGGTCTCACCCGTACGGCGCGTGACCGGCGCCCGCCGGGCTTCGTTGAGCGGGGTGTCCGTGCCAGCCAGGGGCGGGCCCGTAGAAACCACGCGTGGCTTCGCTGGAGCGTGTGACGTGCTTCTCGTACGTCGTGGGACCTCGCTCCAGCGCGCGTGACCGGACGGCAGGGGACAGCAGCCCGGTCACCCAGAAAGGGCGGTCGGTCCCGGGGACGCCCGGGGCCGGCCGCACCCGGCTCACCGGTCGCGGTCCCCGCGGCCCGGCACCAGTACCCGAACCGTACGACCGTCCCCCTCGACCGTCCCCTCGACCCCCCTCCCCCGACGCGGCGCCCCCGGCGCCGCTCCGCCCGGCGCCGCCGCTGCCCTGACACCGGTGCCGGCCCCGGGCCCGTACCGCGACCGGAATCGCGGTGCGGGCCCCTTTTCACACCCCTCCCCCATCATGTGACGCGCGTCACACGAAGATCCTGGGCAACGCCTACAACCAAAGGCGGGGGCCGGAGGTCATCTATGCAGCAACACCGAAAAGCCGGAAGGGCGCTGCACTCGGAGGGGGGTGCAGCGCCCTTTCCGTCTCTCCGGCTCCGGCCGTCAGGACTCCTTCTTCGGCGGGACCGCCGGGATGCCGAGGAAGGGCAGCCGCAGGGCGCCGAACGCCTCGGCCGGCACCGCCGGCGACTTCGGCTCGACCGGCGCCAGCCGCACGTACCCCTCGCCCTGCCGGGGGCGCGGGTCCTCCTCGCCCTTGTTCGGCCAGAAGGACATGGCCCGCTCCGCCTGGGCGGTGATCGTCAGGGACGGGTTCACGCCGAGGTTGGCGGAGACCGCCGAGCCGTCCACGACCGAGATGCCGGGGTGGCCGTAGAGCCGGTGGTACGGGTCGATGACGCCGGATTCCGCGTCGGCGCCGATCGGGCAGCCGCCGAGGAAGTGGGCGGTCAGCGGGGTGCCCATCAGCTCGCCGATGTTCGACCCGGCGAAGCCGTTGATCTCCTCGGAGATCAGGGTGGCGGCCCGGGTCGCCGCCTCGATCTGCGTCGGGTTCGGCGCCCCGTGCCCCTGGCGGGCGGTGAGCAGGCCCTTCCCGATGCCGCCGGGCTTGCGGTAGGTGGTCAGCGAGTTGTCGAGGGACTGCATGACCAGACCGATGATCGTCTTCTCGGACCAGCGCCGGTTGGAGAGCGAGCGGAGCGCGAGGAGGGGGTGCCGGGCCATGTTGAGGGCCCAGCCGCGCACCCGGTGGGCGCCGTAGGGGACCTGGAGGACGGTGAGGCCGCCCATCGAGTTGGAGCCCCTGCCGTAGCGGACCGGCTCGATGTGGGTGTTCTCGTCGGGGTGGACGGACGAGGTGATGGCGACGCCGCGGGTGAAGTCGACCTTGGCCTTGCCGTGCTTGCGCCGGTAGCGGCGGTCGGTGGTCTGGGCGCCGACCAGGCCCTCGGAGTTGGTGCGGGTCAGCTCGCCGAGCCGGGCGGAGATCCGGGGCAGCAGGCCGGTGTCCTTCATCCGGTGCAGCAGGGTCTGGGTCCCGTACGTGCCGGCGGCGATCACCACCCGGCGGGCGGTGAAGGTGCGGCCCCGGCCCTTCCTCCGGTCGTCGGTGGGGAGGGTCTTCACGGCGTAGCCGCCGCGCGAGTCCTCGGTGACGGCGACGACCGAGGTCATCGGGTGGACGACCGCGCCCGCCTTCTCCGCGAGGTGGAGGTAGTTCTCGTTGAGGGTGTTCTTGGCGCCGTGGCGGCAGCCGGTCATGCACTCGCCGCACTCGGTGCACGCCTTGCGCGAGGGGCCGACGCCGCCGAAGAAGGGGTCGGCGACCTCGCCGCCCGGCTTCGCCCTCGCCGTCCCGTCGGCGTCCCGCCCGTCCCCGAAGAAGACGCCGACCGGCGCCATGTGGAAGGTGTCGCCGATCCCCATGGCCTGGGCGGCGGCCTTGAGGTGCACGTCGGAGGGGGTCATCGTCGGGTTGAGCCGGACGCCCAGCATCCGCTTCGCCTGGTCGTAGTACGGGGCGAGTTCGGACCGCCAGTCGGTGATGTCCTTCCACTGCGGGTCGTCGAAGAACGGCGCGAGCGGCTCGTACAGCGTGTTCGCGTAGTTGAGGGAGCCGCCGCCGACGCCCGCGCCGGCGAGGACCATCACGTTGCCGAGCAGGTGGATGCGCTGGATGCCGTAGAGGCCGAGCGCCGGCGCCCACAGGAAGTTCTTCAGGTCCCAGGAGTTCTTCGGCAGGGTCTCCCGGGTGAAGCGACGGCCGGCCTCCAGGACGCCGACCCGGTACCCCTTCTCGGTGAGCCGCAGGGCGGTGACCGAACCGCCGAAGCCGGAGCCGACCACGAGGACGTCGTAGTCGTACGCGTCGTCCTCGTCGTGATTTCGGGCAGGGGGTACCGCGGACATGGCTCTCCTCGTGAGGAAAAGGGCGGAACGGGCAGGGGTGCGGGAGGGGCGTCAGCTCAGCCGGAGGGCCTTCAGCGCCTTCAGGGAGAGGCTCATCACCGCCGCGTACTTCTCGTCGTCCATCCCGAAGGAGGGCGCGAGCGGCATCAGGCGCTGCTGGGCGACGGTCTGGGCCTCGGTGTACTTGAGGATGCCCTCGGAGCCGTGGCGGCGGCCGAGGCCGGAGTCCTTCATGCCGCCCATCGGGGCGCGGACGCTGCCGTACGCGGGCGCGTACCCCTCGTTGATGTTGACGGTGCCGGTGCGCAGGCGGGCGGCGACGGCGTGGCCGCGGCGGGAGTCGGTGGTCCAGACGGAGGAGTTGAGGCCGTACGGGGTGGCGTTGGCGCGCGCGATCACCTCGTCCTCGTCGCGGAAGCGGTAGATCGAGACGACCGGGCCGAAGGTCTCCTCGGCGCAGACGGACATCGGGGCCTCGACGCCGTCGAGGATGGTCGGCTCGTAGAAGAGCGGGCCGATGTCGGGGCGGGCGACGCCGCCGGCGACCAGCGTGGCGCCCTTGGCGACGGCCTCCTCGACGTGCCGGCTGACGGTCTCCAGCTGCCGCTCGCCGACGAGGGAGCCCATGTCGGCGCCGTACGCGAGGGAGGTGCCGAGCCGCATGGCCCGGGTGCGGGCGGCGAAGCGCTCGACGAAGGCGTCGGCGATCGACTCGTGGACGTAGAGGCGCTCGATGGAGATGCAGAGCTGGCCGGCGGAGGAGAAGCAGGCGCGGACGGCGCCGGCGGCGGCCTTCTCGACGTCGGCGTCCTCCAGGACCAGCATGGCGTTCTTGCCGCCGAGTTCGAGGGAGACGCCGACGAGGCGGGCGGCGGCGCCCTGGGCGACCTCGCGGCCGGTGCGGGTGGAGCCGGTGAAGGAGACGTAGTCGGCGTGGCGGACGACCTCGGGGCCGACGACCGGGCCCTCGCCGAGCACGACCTGGAAGACCTCGGCCGGGAGGCCGGCCTCGACGAGCAGGTCGCGGGCCCAGAGCGCGGTGAGCGCGGTCTCGGTGTCGGGCTTCATCACGAGGGCGTTGCCGGCCACGAAGGCGGGCAGGGCGTCGCCGACGGAGAGTTCGAGGGGGTAGTTCCAGGGGGCGATCTGGCCGACGACCCCGCGCGGCTGGCGCAGTTCGGTCACCTTGGTGAGGGTCGGGACGACGCCGGTGTGCCGCTTGGGACGGAGGTACGAGGACGCCTTGCGGCCGTAGTGGCGGGCGGCGACGGCGACCGCGAGGACCTCCTCGTGGGCGTGCAGCCGGGCCTTGCCGGTCTCCAGCTGGATGAGGTCGAGGACCTCGGACTGGCGGGCGAGGACCAGGTCGTGGAAGCGGAGCAGCACGGCGGCGCGGGTCCGGACGGGGGTGGCGGCCCAGGCGGCCTGCGCGGCGCGGGCGCGCTCGAACGCCTCGGCGACGTCCTCGGGGGTGGCCTCCGGCAGGTCCGCCAGCTTCTTCCCGGTGAACGGGGTGTGGTTGGCGGTGCGGCCGGAGCCGATGACGCCGCGGGTGAGCCGGGCGACCAGGTCGGGCGTCACCACGTCGGCGGCGGTACGGGCGCCGGCCGGGGCGGGGGCGACCGGGTTGGTCGCGCCCGCCGGGGCGGCGGGGCGGGCCGCCGGCGCGGCGTCGTCGTCGGCGGGAACCGTGAGGGCGGCGGGGGCCTGCGAGTCCGTCATGACGCCGAGCGTAAGCGGCGTTCCGGTCTTTGGGTACCCGCCGGTAACGCGTTTTCACCAGCCGCGCACATCATGCCAGTGATCACTGGCGGATAAGCCCTGATCAGGGGCTTACGGCCCGGGAAGGCCGTCGCGAAGATTTTTCGGCGGTCACTCGCCGGGCGCCCGCCAGTGCTGGAGGACGACGTCGAACTGCTGTCGGGTCGTCTCCCAGCTCGACTCCGGCGAGGACATGTAGATCGCGTACTCGGTGCCGTCGTCGGCGTAGTACACCTGGTCGATCGCGTGCCGGGGACCGGGGAAGTTCTGCCGCTCGGTCCAGGTGAACTCCCACAGCGCGGACTTGACCTGATCGCGGTAGGTGTTCTGGTTCAGCCACACCCGCTGGTAGTCCATCCGCTTCCGGAGCGTCTTCTCCAGGTCCAGGACGTGCAGGTACGGGTTCTCGAAGTCGGGGCTCCCGTCGATGCTGATCCGGATGCGGTGGCGGCCGCCGTCCGGGGTGTAGTCGATGTTCGCGCCGTCCTTCTGCCGCTTCCAGCCGTCCGGGACGACCAGGCTGAAGCCCTCCGGGTCGTCGACCCTGCGCCAGCCGGCCGGGACGTCGTCCGCCGCGATCCCCTTGCGGTCGGCGGTGGGGGCGGGGCCGGTGCTGACGCCGGTGGTCGGCCGGGGGCCGGGGCCGGAGCCGCCGCCCCCGTACTGCATCACGGCGAAGACGGCGCCGCCCGCGACGGCGGCGGCGAGCACCGCGGTGAGGACGGCGGAGCGCCAGCGGCCCTTCCCGCCGCCGGAGCCGGGCGCGGGGAAGGGCGCGGCGGGGACGGCGGTGGGCGGGGAGGCGGGCGGGGCCTGGGGCGGGCGCCGGCCGGCGGACGCCTGGGCCGGGTTCGGCCACACGGCCGTCGCGGGGGCCGGGGACGGCGCCGGTGCGTCCTCCGGGGCGGCGGCCGTCTCCCGGGACATCCGCTGCGTCGGCACGTACGCCTGGGCCGTCTCCGGGCTGCGCCCCTCCATGGCGTCGAGCAGCATCCGCTCGGCCTCGTCCGCGCGCGGCCGCTGGTCCGGGTCCTTGCGCAGCAGGGCCACGATGACGGAGGCGAGCGGCCCCGCGTTCGCCGGGTGGGGCGGCTCCTCGCCGACGACGGCCTGCATGGTGCTGATCGGGGACGTGCGGCGGAACGGCGAGGTGCCCTCGACCGCCGTGTACAGGGTGGCGCCGAGCGACCAGAGGTCGGAGGCCGGGCCGGGGTCGCCGCCCCGTACCCGCTCGGGCGCCAGGTAGTCGATGGAACCGACGAGTTCACCGGTCCGGGTGATGGTCGAGTCGCCCTCGATCGCCGCGATGCCGAAGTCGGTGATGAGGACCCGTCCGTCACGGGCGAGCAGGACGTTGCCGGGCTTCACGTCCCGGTGGAGCACCCCGGCCGCGTGCGCGGCGCGCAGCGCGCCGACGACGTGCAGTCCGACCCGGGCCGCCTCGCGCGGCGCGATCGTCCCGGCCTCCTTGACCGCGTCGGCGAGCGAGGGGCCGTCGACGTACTGCATGACGATCCAGGGCCGGTCGTCGTGTTCGAGGACGTCGTGGACGGTCACCACGCCGGGGTGGGAGATCCGGGCGGCGGCCCGCGCCTCCTTCTGGGTACGGGCGTGCAGCACCAGCCGGTCGGCCTCGGCGACGAACCGACCCGCCGTCAGTTCCTTCACCGCCACCACGCGGTGCAGCACCTCGTCGTGCGCGCGCCAGACCTTGCCCATGCCGCCGCGCCCGATGGACTCGCCGAGCCGGTACCGCCCGGCGAGCAGCAGACCCGCACCTGTGCCCTGAGAGTGTTCCACTTGCCCCCGCCCCGTAGCTTCGGATGCCAGGTTACGGAGGAGGGGACGGAGGACGGAACCTCGGGGCCCGCAAAGGAACACCACCGTGACCGGCGGGGGGTGACGGAGGGGTGGTGGCGGGGGCGCGAAGGGGGCGCGGCGGGGCGCGTACGGGGTCAGCGGCCCGGGCGGAAGCCCTTCACGGCCTCGTCGTAGACCTCCGAGACCTTGTCCCGCTCGCTCTCCGGTCCGATGACTTGGACGACGTAGTAGCGGCCGTCGTCGATCAGGGCGAGGTTGCGGACGAAGACCTCGCGGCCCGTGCTGTCGAGCCAGGTGTAGTGCCCCTCGGCGGTCGGCGTGCGGCCGATGTCCACCCGCCGGGCCTTCACCAACTGCGACCAGCTGGACTGCCGGTAGGGCTCCAGCTCGCGCTCCTTGGAGTTCTGGTACTCCAGCGGGTCGGAGCCGTGGTCCCGGACGCTGTCCCGGCCCGGGACGACGATCATCGTGAAGTCGCCGCCGGTGTAGCGGACTTGTCCCGCGTCGTTGATGGGGCTGCGGCGCCAGTCGCGCGGCACCCCGATCCGGAAGCCCTCCGGGTCCTCCCGCAGCGCGTAACCGGCGGCGAGGGCGGGCCCGGAGGAGCCGGGCGCGGAGGGGGTGGCGGACGGCGGGGCCGACCCGGTGGGCGGGGCGGCGGGGGCGGTCGTGGCGGGGGGCGGGGCGGTGTCCGGTGCCCGGGTGGCCGGGGCGGTGGCCGGCGCCGTGGTCCCGGTGCCGGTCGGGCGGGCGCCGGAGGGCTCCTCCCCCGCGCCGGGCAGGGCGACGGCGACGTACGTCAGGGCACCGCCGAGCAGCAGCAGGACGAGGAGCAGCAGACGCCGGCCGAGGGAGCGCGGGGCGCGCGGGGGCTCGGGCCCGACGTCCTCGCGGGCGTGGTCGTAGGAGACGTGGTCGTAGGAGTCGTGGCCGTAGGAGTCGTGGCCGTCGTGGGCCCGGTGGGGCTCGTACGGCTGTTCGTGCGCCTGGAACCGCTCGGTGGGCGGCTGTTCCTCGGGTACGGGGGCGGGCGCGGGCGGCCGGTTCCCCCGGGCGTCCTTGGCGCGGCGGTGCCGGTGGCGCCCGGAACCGGCGGCCGCGCGCCGGCGGCGGACCAGTTCGCCCCGGCGGCGCAGGATCGGCAGCCGCTTCGCGTCGAACGGCGACGGGGGCGCGGCCGCGAGGTCCGCCTCCGGCTCGGGCGCGGAGCGGACCAGCGAGCGCAGCCAGCCGCGCAGCTCCTCGAAGTCGGGCCGCTCGGTGGGGTCCTGGCGCAGCAGGGACTCGACCACCGGACGCAGCGGGCCGCACTCCTCGGCGAAGGCGGGCGGTTCGGCGCAGACCAGCTGGACCAGTTCGGCCGCGTTGTCCTCGGGGTAGGGGGCGTGGCCCTGGACGGCCCGGTAGAGCAGGGCGCCGAGCGCCCACAGGTCGGTGGCGGGGCCGATGGGCGGGGCGAGCCGCCAGTTCTCGTGCACGGGCCCGGCCTGTTCGGGCGCCCAGCGCTCGGTGACGGCGCCGACGACCGCGATCCGGGTCTGCCGGGCCCGCTCGGCGGCGAGCCGGGTGGCCGGGCCCCGGTACCGCTCCCCCGCCGGGCCGGGCTGCGCGGGGACGGCGGCCCCGGCGGGCGGCGGGCCCGGCCGGGCGGGCTCCGGGGTCGCGGCCGTGTAGCCGGCGGGCAGCGCGGGCCGGCCGGAGCCGGGCAGCACGGGACCGCCGCCGGCCGGGACCGGCGGCGAGCCGTCCCGGGAGGCGTGCGGGCCGTCGCTCCAGGTGCCCTTGAGCATCAGCCGGGGCGGACGCGGACCGCCGTAAGGCCGCTCGTCCTCCTCGTCCTCGCCCTCGTCGTCGTCCTCGTCGTCCGCCGCGCGCGCCCACCACTGCGGGGCGGGCCCGGGCCGGGTGGCCTCCGGGAGCCCGGACGGCGCGGTCGGGGACTCGGGAGCGGGGTCGGGGGCGGGCTCGGGGTCGGACTGGTGCGTGAGTTCGGGCCGGGGCCGGGGCTCGGCCGGGCGCTGCTCCGGCAGCGGGCCGGTGTCGCCGAGCCGCGCGGCGGCGGCGCGGGTGGCCGCGCGGTAGGCGGCGATGGCCCCCGCCCGGGCCGCCCGCAGATCGGCGCCGGGCGGCACCGCCGGGGCCTCGGACGGGGCCGCGGGGCGCGGGACCGGCGTCGCCCGGCCGTAGGGGTCGGCGCCGTACGGAAGGGGCTCCGGCGACGGCTCTGGCTCCGGCTCGGGAGCCGCGTACACGCCGGTCTCGTAGAGCTCACCGGCGTCGTAGGCCGCCCCGGGCTCGTACGTCTCGGGCTCGTACGTCTCGGGCTCGTACGCCTCGACGGCTTCCTCGTACGCCCCGTCCCCCTCCGGCTCCTCGTACGTCTCGTCCGCCTCATAGGTCCCGTACGCCTCGTGGTCCGGCGTCGGCGGGCGGAAGGCCGGGTCCTCGGGGTCCGGGACGGGGGCGTAGCCGCAGAGGGCCTCCTCGGCGGCGCCGGCGGCGAGGCCGGTGAGGAGGACGCGGCCGTCGTCGCAGACGAGGACCGTGCGGGCGGTGATGTTGCGGTGGACCCAGCCGTGGGCGTGGAGGGCGCGCAGGGCGGTGAGGACGTCCGCGGCGATCTCGGCGGCGCGGAACGGGTTGAGTGGGCCCTCGGCGAGGAGCGCGGAGAGGGGGCGGGCGGCCACGTGCTCGCTGACGATCCACAGCGAGCCGGCCTCCGCGAAGACGTCGAAGACCTGGTCGAGCAAGGGGTGGTCGGGGATCTGGGCGGCGGCCTGGGCCGCCTCGACGGCCCGGCGCACGACCGGCTCGGCCGGTCTGCGGGTGGCCCCGCCCCCGCCCGCGTACGGGCCGGCGGGCGCGGGGCCCTCGCCGAGGACCTCGGCGTCGACGATCTCGGGGAGCGGGACCTGACGGACCCGCACCTCCTGGCCGCTGTAGGTGTCGAACGCGCGGGTCTCGACGAGTTCGACGAGGGCGTCGGCGCCGCCGGGCGGGACCGGCAGGCGGTAGCGCTCGGCGAGCACCCTTCCCGCGTACTCGTCCATTGCGCCTCCCCCCGCGCTTCGGTCGTCCCCCGCCCCTCACGATACGGGCGTCGGTCAGTCCTTGGGGCTGAACGTGGCGAACGCCGTCTCGCGCAGCGTCCTGCACTCCGCTCCGTTCCACTCCTCGGCCTTGCAGCTGACCATGATCGAGTAGCCGCGCTTCGCGTCCACCTTGAAACCGCGGTTGAGGACGTGGACCCGCATGCCCTTCTGAGTCCGCTCGAACTCCCAGTCCGCGACGGTCGGGTAGCCCTTGTACGAGACGGCGTCGACGCGGATGTGCTTGTAGGCGGTGCTGGTCAGGCGGACGCTGCCCACGGCGGCGAGCCAGGCGGCCTTGGCGTCGTCCTTGGGGCTGGCGTTGAAGTCGACCTGGACGCGCGGGAAGCCGCCGTTCTCGCTCCATATGGCGCCGCCGCTGTAGCCGTCTATGGGCCGCATGGTGAAGCCGGAGGGCATGGCCATGGAGAAGTGGAAGCGGTCGTTGGTGACCGTCTTGTAGCCGGCGGGGAGCGCGGGGCCGGTGCCGCCGCTGGGCTTGGCGGTGGGCGTGGTGCCGGTCTGGCCGGTGGAGCCGTCCGTGGAGCCGTTCGCGGCCGCGCCGCCGGCCCCGTCGGTGCCGTTGTCGCCCGTGGAGCCGTCGGCGCCGGGCTGGGCGCCGCCCTGCTCGGTGGGGTCGCCCGACGAGCCGCCCGAGTTGCCCTCGGCACCGGAGCCGCCGTCGCCGCCGGCGGTGGTCCCGGCCGAGACGGTGGTGTCGCCGCCCTTGCCCTCGGCGCCCTTGTCGTCGCCGCTCAGGGAGACGGCGAGGATGGTGCCGAGGACGGCGAGGACGGCGACCGCGGCGATGATCACCAGGGTGCGCCGGGGGACGACGTCGGTGAGCGGGGCGCGGACCGGCGCCGTCCGGGGGCCGCCCTGCGGCGGCACGGGACGGGCCTGCTCCTTGCCCTTCTCCTTGGCGCGGTCCTTCGCCTTCGCCTCGGCCTTGGCCGCCGCGGCCGCGTTCCGTACGGAGGCGAGGGCGCCCCTCACCCGGTCGGCGGCGGGCTCCGGGGCCTTCTCGCGGGCGACGGTCGCGGCCGCCGGTTCCCGCTCGGGGCTGGTCGGCAGCGGGACGATCCTGGTCACCTCGGGCGACGGCTCCGGGGCGGCCTCGGGGGCGTCGAGCACGGCGCGCAGCAGCACCCGGGCGCGGGCGTCGTCGAGCCGCTGCGCCGGGTCCTTGGCGAGCAGGCCGTAGATGACCTGCTCCAGCTCCGGGCCCGCGTTCTTCGGCGGGTCGACGGGCTCGGTCATGACGGCGGTGAGGGTCGCGATCGCGGAACCCTTGTCGTACGGCGGGCTGCCCTCGACCGCCGCGTACAGCAGGCCGCCCAGCGACCACAGGTCGGCGGCGGGGCCGGGCTTGTGGCCGCGGGCGCGCTCGGGCGAGATGTACGAGGGGGCGCCGACGAGCATGCCGGTGGAGGTGATGGAGGGGTCGCCCTCGACCTGGGCGATGCCGAAGTCGGTGAGGACGACGCGGCCGTCGTCGGCGATGAGGACGTTGGACGGCTTCACGTCGCGGTGGAGGATGCCCTCGCGGTGCGCGGAGCGCAGCACGTCGAGGATGGCGAGGCCGACCTCGGCGGCGCGGCGCGGGGTGAGGACGCCGTCCTCGCGCACGGCGTCGGCGAGCGACTTGCCCTCGATGAGCTCCATGACGATCCAGGGACGGTCGTCCTCGTCGACGACGTCGTAGACGGTCACGGCGCCGTTGTTGCGGATCCGGGCGATGGCCTTGGCCTCGCGCAGGGTCCGGGTGATGAGGCGGCGCTTCTCGTCGTCGTCGATGCTGTTGGGGAAGCGGAGTTCCTTGACGGCGACGGTGCGGCCGAGGGTCTCGTCGACGGCGCGCCAGACGGTGCCCATGCCGCCGCGGCCGAGAAGGGCGCCGAGCCGGTAGCGGCCGGCGAGCAGCCGGCCCTCGGTCTCGGCGGTGGTGGAGGCGGCGCCCTTGCGGAGCCGGTCGGCCGCGGGCCGCTGCCCGTCGCCGTCCCCGGCACCGAAACCGGCCCGTCCGGTGGACGGCTCGGTCCCCGGCACCCGCCGAGCGGCCGCCGGCTTCGCGTCCTGCGGCCCGGCGTCGGGCTTCGCGTCCCGAGGGCCCGCGTCCTGCGGCCCGGTGGGCTCGGGCGCGCCGCTCCCGGCCGCCGTCCCCCCGTCCGCGGTCTCCGCGTCCTGTGCCGCCCCGTCCCGTGCCGCCTCGCGCGCGGCCGGAACCGTCCCCCGCCCGCCGTCGGTCGCGGCCCCCGCGGCGGCGTCCCGCCGGGGGTCCTTCGCCGTGTCCCGCGACTGCTCCGACTCCGACATGCGTCCCCTCTGCGATCCCTGATCTCCGCCGCGCCCGCCGCACTCCGCACGCTGCGGCAACCCGCCCTGGAAGAGACGCCATTGTCCCTCACCGCGCGGCGGGCGGCGCCCCCGGGTCCGTACTCCGGATGGACGACGCGCCACCGCGGCCCCCGGGTTCCCTCCCGTCCCGGACGTACCGTCAGGCGGAGCCCCCGTCAGATCGGGACGATGTCGGGCGCACCGAGCCGGGCGGCGTCCGCCGTCAGGTCGTCGGGCTGCCGCTGCGACTCGCGCTCCGCCTCGACCCGCTTCTCGTAGTGCGCGACCTCCTTCTCGATCTGGCGCGCGTCCCAGCCGAGGACCGGGGCCATCAGCTCGGCGCACTCGCGGGCGCTGCGGGTGCCGCGGTCGAAGGTCTCGATGGAGATCCGGGTCCGGCGGGTGAGGACGTCGTCGAGGTGGCGGGCGCCCTCGTGGGAGGCGGCGTAGACGACCTCGGCGCGCAGGTGGTCGTCGGCCGCCGCGAGCGGTTCGCCGAGCGAGGGGTCCTCGGCGACGAGCGCGAGGACTTCCTCCGCCAGGGAGCCGTACCGGTCGAGCAGGTGCTCCACCCGGGCGACGTGGAGGCCGGTGCGGGCGGCGGTCCCGGCCCGCGCGTTCCACAGCGCCCGGTAGCCCTCGGCGCCGATCAGCGGGGTGTCCTCGGTGACGCAGGGGGCGACCCTCTGGTCGAGGCCGTGCACGGCCTCGTCGACGGCGTCCTTCGCCATCACCCGGTAGGTCGTGTACTTGCCGCCGGCGACGACGACCAGACCGGGCACCGGGTGGGCGACGGTGTGCTCGCGGGAGAGCTTGCTGGTGGCGTCGGACTCGCCGGCGAGCAGGGGCCGCAGGCCCGCGTAGACCCCCTGGACGTCGTCGCGGGTGAGCGGGGTGGCGAGCACCGTGTTGACGTGTTCGAGGAGGTAGTCGATGTCGGCGCTGGAGGCGGCGGGGTGGGCCTTGTCGAGGTCCCAGTCGGTGTCGGTGGTGCCGATGATCCAGTGCCGCCCCCAGGGGATGACGAAGAGGACGGACTTCTCGGTGCGCAGGATGAGGCCGGTGGTGGAGTGGATCCGGTCCTTGGGGACGACGAGGTGGATGCCCTTGGAGGCGCGGACGTGGAACTGGCCGCGCTCGCCGATGAGGGCCTGGGTGTCGTCCGTCCACACCCCGGTGGCGTTGACGATCTGCTTGGCCCGGACGACGTACTCGCCGCCGGTCTCGACGTCCTGGACGCGGGCGCCGACGACCCGCTCGCCCTCGCGGAGGAAGCCGGTGACGCGGGCCCGGCTCGCGGTGTGGGCGCCGTAGGAGGCGGCGGTGCGGACGAGGGTGAGGACGAAGCGGGCGTCGTCCATCTGGGCGTCGTAGTACTGGAGGGCGCCGGTGAGGGCGTCCTTGCGCAGGCAGGGGGCGACGCGGAGGGCGCCCCTGCGGCTGAGGTGGCGGTGGACGGGGAGGCCGCGGCCGTGGCCGGAGGAGACGGACATGGCGTCGTACAGGGCGACGCCGGAGCCCGCGTAGACCCGCTCCCAGCCCCGGTGCTGGAGGGGGTAGAGGAACGGGACGGGTTTCACCAGGTGGGGGGCGAGCCGTTCGAGGAGGAGGCCGCGCTCCTTGAGCGCCTCGCGGACCAGGGCGAAGTCGAGCATCTCCAGGTAGCGCAGTCCGCCGTGGATGAGCTTGCTGGAGCGGCTGGAGGTGCCGGAGGCCCAGTCGCGGGCCTCGACGATGCCGGTGGAGAGCCCGCGCGTGACCGCGTCGAGGGCGGTGCCGGCGCCGACCACCCCGCCGCCGACGACGAGCACGTCCAGCTCGCGGCCGGCCATGGCCGCGAGCGCCCCGGCGCGCTCGGCGGGTCCCAGTGTCGCTGTCCTCACGGCTGCCGCCTCCCGTCGTCCGTCCCGTGGCCGTCCCCACGCGCCCGTCCCTCACGGGTGCGGGCGCGCCGAGCCGGACCGCGGTGTGGTCCGGCTCACAGTCCCGATTCTGGACCGGTCCGACGGCTTCGGCCACCGCCCCCGCGCGGACCTGTGGATAACACTCGGCGACCTTCGATCACGCAATGCCGCATATCGGTCATATTTACTCCTAGTCTGACATTGCGTATGTGCTGCGTGCGCGACACACCACGGCTACCGGGAAGGACGGCACACCCCCATGCCCGCAGATCTCGCCGTCATCGGCCTCGGCCACCACGGACTCCCCCTCGCCCAGGCCGCGACCGCCGCGGGCATCGCCACCGTCGGCTTCGACACCGACCCCCGCCCGGTCGCCGAACTCGCCGCCGGCCGCCCCCCGGTCGACGGTTCCCTCACCGCCTCCGAGATCCGCCGGATGCTCTCCGGCGGCTTCCGCGCCACCACCAGCCCGGCCGAGCTCGGCCGGGTGCGCACCGCCGTCCTCTGCGCCCCCACCCCCCTCGGCCCCGACGGCGCCCTCGACCTCACCGCCGTCACCGACGCCGCCCGCGCGCTGGCCACCCGGCTGCGCCCGCACACCACGGTGCTCCTGGAGTCCCCGGTCCCGCCGGGCACCACCGAGGGCCCGCTCCGGGAGCTCCTGGAGGCCGGTTCGGGGCTGCGGGCCGGCCGCGACTTCCACCTCGCGTACTCCCCCGGCCGCCTCGACCCCGGGAACCGGCTGCCCGGCCTCGCCGGCACCCCCCAGGTCATCGGCGGCCTCACGTCCGCGTGCACCGAGTCCGCCGCCGCCTTCTACGGCCGCTTCACCGACAAGGTGGTACGCGCGCGTGGCCCCCGCGAGGCCGAGACGGTCAAGCTCCTGGAGACCAACTTCCGGCACGTCAACATCGCCCTCGTCAACGAGATGGCGGTGCTCTGCCACGAACTCGGCGTCGACCTCTGGGACGTCATCCGCTGCGCCGAGACCAAGCCCTTCGGCTTCCAGGCCTTCCGCCCCGGCCCCGGCGTCGGCGGCCACGGCGTCCCCGTCGAGCACCTGGGCGCCCACCGCCCGCTCCGCCTCGTCGAACTCGCCGGCCAGGTCAACCAGCGGATGCCGCGGTACGTCGTCCAGCGCGCCGCCGCGCTCCTCAACGAGCACGGCAAGTCCGCCCGCGGCGCCCGGATCCTGCTCCTCGGCATCACGTACAAGCCCGACCTCGCCGACCGCGCGGGCTCCCCCGCCGACGAGATCGCCGGCCGCCTCATGGACCTCGGCGCGGCGGTCAGCTTCCACGACCCGCACGTCCCCGACTGGCGGGTGCGGGACCTGCCCGTCCCCCGCGCGGACTCCCTCTACGAGGCCGCCGCCCACGCCGACCTGACGATCCTGCTCCAGCACCACCGCGTCTACGACCTCCAGGGCCTCGCGGTGAAGGCCCAGCTCCTCCTCGACACCCGCGGCGCCACCCCGGCGGGCACGGCGCACCGCCTCTGAGCCGGAGGTAACGGGTGGGCCACTGTCGGAACGGGCTGCTAGTGTCCGGCCCTCTCGATCGCACACCCGTGCGCCGTCCACCCAGGGGGACCACCTTGAGCCAGCCCGTTCCGCCGCCCGGCAACCCGTACTCCCAGGGCGCGCCCCAGCAGCCCGCCGGAGAGAACCCGTACGCGCAGAACCCCGCCGGGCAGAACCCGTACGGCCAGGCCCCCGCCGGGCAGAACCCGTTCGGCGCCTACCCGCCGGCGCCCGCCCCCGCGCCCCGCCGGAACAACGTGGGCCTCGGCATCCTCGCCGCCGTCGTCGCCGCGCTGGTCACCGCCGGCGTCTACGGCGCCATCATGGGCGGCGTCGAGGTCGAGATCGGCTGGGCCGCCGTCGGCGTCGGCTTCGCGGTCGGCTTCGCCGCCGGCAAGGTCGGCGGCGGCAACCCCGTGCTGCCGGTCGTCAGCGCGATCCTCTCCCTCGGCGCCGTCTACCTCGGCCAGCTCGTCGGCATCGCGGTCTTCGCCACCAAGGAGTACGGCTTCTCCTTCACCGAGCTCTTCTTCCAGCACTTCGGCATGCTGACCGACGCGTGGAACGAGACCAAGGAGCCGATGACCTTCCTCTTCCTCGCGCTCGGCCCCGTCGCCGCCTTCTCGGGCGCCAGGAAGGCCGGCGCCTCCGACTGACCCGGAGCACGCGCGCGTGCGCGAGGGGCCCCGCACCGGCCGGTGCGGGGCCCCTCGCGCACGTACAAGGAGCGTCAGCGCTTGTGCTGCGCGTCCGCGACGGTGACCTCGACGCGCTGGAACTCCTTGAGCTCGCTGTAGCCGGTGGTGGCCATCGCGCGGCGCAGGGCGCCGAAGAAGTTCATCGAGCCGTCCGGGGTGTGCGACGGGCCGGTGAGGATCTCCTCGGTGGTGCCGACGATGCCCAGGTCGACCAGCTTGCCGCGCGGCACGTCCTCGTGGACGGCCTCCATGCCCCAGTGGTGGCCCTTGCCGGGCGCGTCCGTGGCGCGGGCCAGCGGGGAGCCGATCATCACGGCGTCCGCGCCGCAGGCGATCGCCTTCGGCAGGTCGCCGGACCAGCCCACGCCGCCGTCGGCGATGACGTGCACGTACCGGCCGCCGGACTCGTCCATGTAGTCGCGGCGGGCCGCGGCCACGTCGGCGACGGCGGTCGCCATCGGGACCTGGATGCCCAGCACGTTGCGGGTGGTGTGCGCGGCGCCGCCGCCGAAGCCGACCAGGACGCCCGCGGCGCCGGTCCGCATCAGGTGCAGGGCGGCGGTGTACGTGGCGCAGCCGCCGACGATGACCGGGACGTCCAGCTCGTAGATGAACTGCTTGAGGTTGAGCGGCTCGGCGGCGCCGGAGACGTGCTCGGCGGAGACCGTGGTGCCGCGGATGACGAAGATGTCCACGCCCGCGTCGACGACGGCCTTGGAGAACTGCGCGGTGCGCTGCGGGGAGAGCGCGGCGGCGGTGACGACGCCGGAGTCGCGCACCTCCTTGATGCGCTGCCCGATCAGCTCCTCCTTGATCGGAGCGGCGTAGATCTCCTGCAGACGGCGGGTGGCGGCGGCCTCGTCCAGCTCGGCGATCTCGTCGAGCAGCGGCTGCGGGTCCTCGTACCGGGTCCAGAGCCCTTCGAGGTTCAGGACGCCGAGGCCACCGAGCTCGCCGATGCGGATGGCGGTCTGCGGGGAGACGACCGAGTCCATCGGGGCGGCCAGGAAGGGCAGCTCGAAGCGGTAGGCGTCGATCTGCCAGGCGATCGAGACCTCCTTCGGGTCCCGGGTGCGCCGGCTCGGTACGACGGCGATGTCGTCGAACGCGTACGCCCTGCGGCCGCGCTTGCCGCGCCCGATCTCGATCTCAGTCACGATGTGTGGCCTTTCCCTCTATGTCTGCGCCTACCAGTATCCCCGACACACGCGCGAGGGGCGGCTCCGGCCACATGCCGGAACCGCCCCCGTCGTCGCGCGCTGTTACTTCCTGCTGTAGTTCGGCGCCTCGACCGTCATCTGGATGTCGTGCGGGTGGCTCTCCTTGAGGCCCGCCGAGGTGATCCGGACGAAGCGGCCCTTCGACTCCATCTCCTCGATGGTGGCGGCGCCCACGTAGCCCATCGTCTGGCGCAGGCCGCCGACGAGCTGGTGGACGACGGAGGAGAGCGGGCCGCGGTACGGCACCTGGCCCTCGATGCCCTCGGGCACGAGCTTGTCGTCGGAGGTGACGTCGGCCTGGAAGTAGCGGTCCTTCGAGTAGGACCGGCCCTGGCCGCGGGACTGCATGGCGCCGAGCGAGCCCATGCCGCGGTACGACTTGAACTGCTTGCCGTTGATGAAGAGCAGCTCGCCGGGCGACTCCTCGCAGCCGGCGAGGAGGCTGCCGAGCATCACGGTGTCGGCGCCGGCGGCGAGCGCCTTGCCGATGTCGCCGGAGTACTGCAGGCCGCCGTCGCCGATCAGCGGGACGCCGGCGGCGCGGGCCGCGAGGGACGCCTCGTAGATCGCGGTGACCTGCGGGACGCCGATGCCGGCGACCACGCGGGTGGTGCAGATGGAGCCGGGGCCGACGCCGACCTTGATGCCGTCGACACCGGCGTCGATCATCGCCTGCGCGCCGTCGCGGGTGGCGACGTTGCCGCCGATCACGTCGACGTTCACGCTGGACTTGATCTTCGCCATCCAGCTGAGGGCGTTGCTGTTGTGGCCGTGCGAGGTGTCGACGATGAGGAAGTCGACGCCGACGGCGGCGAGCGCCTGGGCGCGCTCCAGGGCCTCGGGGCTGGCGCCGACGGCCGCGCCGACGAGCAGCCGGCCCTCGGCGTCCTTGGCGGCGTTCGGGTACTTCTCCGCCTTGACGAAGTCCTTGACGGTGATGAGGCCCTTAAGGACGCCCTCGTCGTCGACGAGCGGCAGCTTCTCGATCTTGTGGCGGCGCAGCAGCTCCATGGCGTCGACGCCGGAGATGCCGACCTTGCCGGTGACCAGCGGCATCGGCGTCATGACCTCGCGGACCTGACGGCTGCGGTCGGTCTCGAAGGCCATGTCGCGGTTGGTCACGATGCCGAGGAGCTTGCCGTCCGGGGCGGTGACGGGGACGCCGCTGATGCGGAACTTGGCGCAGAGGGCGTCGGCCTCGGCGAGGGTCGCCTCCGGGTGGACCGTGATCGGGTCGGTGACCATGCCGGACTCGGACCGCTTGACGAGGTCCACCTGGTTGACCTGGTCCTCGACGGAGAGGTTCCGGTGGAGGACGCCGACGCCGCCCAGGCGGGCCATGGCGATCGCCATGCGGGACTCGGTCACCTTGTCCATCGCCGCGGAGAGCAGCGGGATGTTGACCCGGACGTTGCGAGAGATGCGGGACGAGGTGTCGACCGCGTTGGGGAGTACCTCGGAGGCTCCCGGCAGCAGCAGCACGTCGTCGTAGGTCAGCCCGAGTGTCGCGAATTTTTCGGGCACTCCGTCGACGTTGGCAGTCATGACACCTTCCCAAATGGCCTTGATCGGTGCGGGATGTCCATGCTAACGGGCCGGAGCGGTGTCTCATTCCACGAGCAAGATCAGCGGGAAGCTTTGGACCTTCGTACGTGGACGAAAGGGACGACGAGGCCCGGTGAGGCTTACTGCTCGGCCAGGGCGCGGAGCCGGCTGAGGGCGCGGTGCTGGGCGACGCGGACGGCGCCCGGGGACATGCCGAGCATCTGGCCGGTCTCCTCGGCGGTCAGCCCGACGGCGACCCGGAGCACGAGGAGCTCGCGCTGGTTCTCCGGGAGGTTGGCGAGGAGCTTCTTGGCCCATTCGGCGTCGTCGCTGAGGAGGGCGCGCTCCTCGGGGCCGAGGGAGTCGTCGGGCCGCTCGGGCATCTCGTCGGAGGGCACGGCGGTGGAGCCGGGGTGGCGCATGGCGGCCCGCTGGAGGTCGGCGACCTTGTGCCCGGCGATGGCGAAGACGAACGCCTCGAAGGGGCGGCCGGTGTCCTTGTAGCGGGGCAGGGCCATCAGGACGGCGACGCAGACCTCCTGCGCGAGGTCCTCGACGAAGTGGCGGGCGTCGCCGGGCAGCCGGCTGAGCCGGGTGCGGCAGTAGCGCAGCGCGAGGGGGTGGACGCGCGCGAGCAGGTCATGGGTGGCCTGCGCGTCCCCTTCGACGGCGCGGTGGACGAGCGCACCGATCTCCCCCTGCCCGGCAGGCATGGGGGAACCCATGGTCTCGTCGTCGCGCATCGCTCCATGGTGCCTTGAGGCCCGCTCGTCCGTGGCACCGTGTCCGTAGTTGTGCACCGAAGCGTTATGAGCAGGTGCGCCGGGATTCATCTCTGGCGCCCTCCCCTTCCGCTCGATCGACTCGTCCCCGAGGAACTCCACACCTCAAGGATGCGGCATCGGCCGGGGAAGTGACACAGGCCCGCCCCGTCCGCCCCTCGGCGGACGGGGGTACGGACGGGGAGACGGCCGGTGACCGGCGATTCAGCGGACCAGGCCCCAGCGGAATCCGAGCGCGACGGCGTGCGCCCGGTCCGAGGCGCCGAGCTTCTTGAAGAGGCGTCGGGCGTGCGTCTTGACCGTGTCCTCGGAGAGGAAGAGCTCGCGCCCGATCTCCGCGTTGGACCGGCCGTGGCTCATGCCTTCGAGGACCTGGATCTCGCGGGCGGTGAGGGTGGGGGCGGCGCCCATCTCGGCCGAACGGAGCCGGCGCGGGGCGAGCCGCCAGGTCGGGTCGGCGAGCGCCTGGGTGACGGTGGCCCGCAGCTCGGCGCGCGAGGCGTCCTTGTGCAGGTAGCCACGGGCACCCGCGGCGACCGCGAGCGCGACGCCGTCGAGGTCCTCGGCGACCGTGAGCATGATGATCCGGGCGCCGGGGTCGGCGGAGAGCAGTCGGCGGACGGTTTCCACACCGCCGAGGCCGGGCATGCGCACGTCCATCAGGATGAGGTCCGAGCGGTCCGCGCCCCAGCGGCGGAGGACTTCCTCGCCGTTGGCCGCGGTGGTCACGCGCTCCACGCCGGGCACGGTCGCGACCGCGCGGCGAAGCGCCTCTCGGGCAAGCGGGGAGTCGTCGCAGACGAGGACGGACGTCATGACTGACCTCCGCGGCTCTCGCAGCTGATGCGCGTCACCTTGAGCCTCCAGGGCTGGTACGTATCGTCACCTGTGCGGTTGACGCTCCCGGACACCTGCCCGATCGCTTGTTCATTCAACCGCCTCGCACTCTCAACGATGGTCACTCGAAAGAGTTACGGGTCGGACGAGACCTTCGGCACTCCTTGTGAGGGGCCGTGCACGGAGAAGAGCGTCGCAGGTCGTTGCGTCCACACAGCAGAAGCTATGCCCCATTTAGCGGGTTTTCTTCCCTTTTCGCAGTGTCTGTGGCTAGATTCGCAATGAGTCATATTTACATCTACATCGACAGTAGTTCGGATAGATCCGGACCACCGGGGAACGAGGAGCCCCGGGGCGACAGCCACCACCCGCCCACCCACCCGTTTCGACACGGTTTCAAGGGGACTAGCGCAATGGCAGATTTCTCCCGCCTTCCCGGACCCAACGCCGATCTGTGGGACTGGCAACTCCTCGCGGCCTGCCGCGGAGTGGACAGCTCCCTGTTCTTCCACCCTGAGGGAGAGCGCGGCGCGGCACGGAGTGCGCGTGAGAACTCGGCGAAAGAGGTCTGCATGCGGTGCCCGGTCCGCGCGGAGTGCGCGGCACACGCACTCGCCGTGCGGGAGCCCTACGGCGTCTGGGGCGGCCTCACCGAGGACGAACGCGAAGAACTCATGGGACGCGCGCGCAACCGCCTGATCACGGCGGCGCCGGCCCCGGCGGCCGGCCGGTCGGTCATGGGGCACGCCTGAAGGAACGTTTCCCCGAGCCTGGCGCGATCTGAAGCGGTCCCACGCGATCCGAAGCGACCCGACATGACCTGACGCGACCCGATCCGCACTTCTCCCGGGCGCGCGCGTGGCGCCGGGCCCGGCCTACGCGCGCGTGGCAGCGCGGGCCAGCTCGTCGAGGGTGGCCGCGACGGCCGGCACGTGGGCCAGGTCCGGCAGGGTCAGCGCCACGATCTCCCGCTCCACGGCGGGCTCGACGGCCACGGTCCGCGCCCCCTTGGGCCGTACGGACTCGATGGCCAGCTCCGGCAGGACGGCCACGCCGAGCCCCGCGCCGACCAGTCCCACCACGGCCGGGTAGTCGTCGGTGGCGAAGTCGATGCGCGGGGCGAAGCCGGCCTTCTCGCAGACGTCGACGAGCTGGCGGCGGCAGCGCGGGCAGCCCGCGATCCAGGAGTCCCCGGCCAGTTCGGCGATGCCCACCGAGCCGGCGCCGGCCAGCGGGTGCCCCTCGGGCACCAGGCCGACGAGCCGGTCGGTGAGGAGCGGGCGGACCACCAGGTCGTCCCACTCGGAGGCGGCCTGGCCCGATCCGTACCGGAAGGCGAGGGCGATGTCGCAGTCGCCCTCGCGGAGCATCTCGACGGAGCGCGGCGGTTCGGCCTCGACGAGGGAGACCCGGGTGCCGGGGTGGGCGGCGCGCAGGGCGGCGAGCGCGGTGGGGACGAGGGTGGAGCTGCCGCTGGGGAAGGAGACCAGGCGGACGCGGCCGGCCCGCAGGCCGGCGATGGCGGCGACCTCCTCCTCGGCGGCGGTGAGTCCCGCGAGGATGCCGGCGGCGTGCCGGACGAGGGCCTCGCCGGCCTGGGTGAGGCGCATCTCGCGGCCGGTCCGGATCAGCAGCGGAGTGCCGGCCGAGGACTCCAGGGCCTTCATCTGCTGGCTGACGGCGGGCTGGGTGCAGCCGAGTTCGCGCGCGGCGGCGGAGAAGGAGCCGGTGGCGGCGACGGCGCGCAGGACGCGGAGGTGGCGTGCCTCGATCATGGTTCGAGCATAAGCGACTCTTGGGTTCGGACGCGAATCTTCGATCAAATCTTTGAGGGGGCTCCTCGGCCCGCTTACGCTCCCCCCATGACCTTGCTGAGTGTGAACGCGGGCCGGGCGAAGAGCGTCGGCTACACCGACGCCGCCTCCGGGAAGACGGGCATCGACAAGCGCCCCGTCGACGGGCCCGTACGGATCGAGTCCCCCGGCCCCGACGGCGTCGGGGCGAGCGGCGTCGCCGGGGACGACGTCTGCGACCTGCGCTTCCACGGCGGCGCCGACCGGGCGGTGTACGCCTTCGCCCGCGAGGACCTGGACCGGTGGGAGCGGGAGCTGGGCCGGGAGCTGGCGAACGGCTCCTTCGGGGAGAACCTGACGACGAGCGGCCTGGACGTGAACGGGGCGCTGATCGGCGAGCGGTGGCGGATCGGCGAGGACGTGGTCCTGGAGGTGACCGGGGGCCGGATCCCCTGCCGCACCTTCCAGGGCCACCTGGAGGAGCGGGGCGTCGACGCCAAGGGGTGGGTGAAGCGGTTCACCCGGGCGCAGGCCGGGCCGGGCGCGCTGCTGCGGGTGATCACGCCGGGCGAGGTGCGGGCCGGCGACCCGGTCACCGTCGTGCACCGGCCCGACCACGGCATCACCGTCTCCTTCCTGCACCGGGCGGCGACCACCGAGCGCGCGCTGCTGCCGGAGACGCTGGTGGCCGCGGAGTGGATGGAGTCCGGCCTGCTCGCCCTCGCCCGCAACCACGTGGACAAGCACGGCGCCTGAGGCCGGAGCCGTACGCCGGACACGACGGCACCCGGCGCCGGAGCCGTACGCCGAGGAGGCCGCGCCCGGCGCCGGGGGCGCCGTACCTGACACGGCGCCGTACGCCCCGGCGTACGGCGGCTGAACATCGGGCCCGGGCGCGCGGGCCGGGCGCGGACCGGGCACTACGGTTCCGGTATGACCACTGCACTGATCACGGGAGCCACCGCCGGCATCGGCGCCGCCTTCGCGCGCCGGCTGGCGGCCGACGGGCACGACGTCGTCCTCGTGGCACGGGACCTGAAGCGCCTTCGGGAGCAGGCCACCGAGCTGCACGACCGGCACGGCGTGGAGGCCGAGGTCCTCGCCGCGGACCTCTCCGAGGAGGAGGGGATCGCCGCGGTCGAGGCCCGGCTCTCCGACCGGCGCCGCCCGGTCGACCTGCTGGTGAACAACGCGGGCTTCGGCAACAAGGGCCGCTTCCTCGACGTCTCCATGGCCGACGAGCTGAGGATGCTGACGGTGCACTGCGAGGCGGTGCTCCGGCTGACCTCGGCCGCGGCCGCCGCGATGAAGGAGCGCGGCCGGGGCGGGGTGGTGAACGTGGCCTCGGTGGCGGCCTTCGTGCCGCGCGGCACGTACGGCGCCTCCAAGGCGTGGGTCGTGCAGTTCACCCAGGGCGCGGCCAAGGACCTCGCGGGCAGCGGGGTGCGGCTGATGGCGCTCTGCCCCGGCTTCGTGCGCACCGAGTTCCACGAGCGGGCCGGGATGGGCACGGACAACATCCCCGGCTGGATGTGGCTGGACGCGGACAAGCTGGTGGCGGCCGCCCTGTCGGACCTGGCGCGGGGGAAGACCCTGTCGGTCCCGGACCCGCGCTACAAGGCCCTGATGGGCGTGGTGAAGCTGGCGCCGCGCGCGCTGCTCGGCGGGGTGTCGTCGAAGGCGGGGCGGAAGTACGGACCCCAGTAGCGCGGGTACTCAGGGAGGACCGAGTACCTCCGCCCCTGTGCGGGCACGGCCGGCCACCCGATCCTCGGGGCATGGACCACATTCTTCTCCGCAAGTTCTCCCCCTCCGCGGCCGGCGTGCCGACGGCCCTGCTCGCGCTCGCGGCCTGGGCCGTCTGGCTGGGCTGGGACCAGCGGCGCGACGTGCACCCGGACGGCTCGGAGACGGGGCCGTACGAGACGTGGCAGGTCGTGGGGCTCGCGCTGACCCTGCTCCTGCCGTTGGTCCGGACGGCACTGCGGGGCCACGGCCCGGCCGGCGCGGTCGGCACCTCCGCCGGACTCGCCCTCGCCGCCTTCGTCGACTGGTCGGACGACGGCAGCGGCCTCTACCTGATCGGCACCTTCATGGTCGGGGCCGGGTCCCTCGCCGCGACCGCGGCCGTCCAGGCGCTGGTCACCGCGGGATCGGACCGCCGGGGGCCGCGTCGACGCACGCCGAGGCACCGTCCCACCACCTGACGCGCAGCTTCGTCCCGCCGGTGATCCGGACCTCCGCGAGGGCGGCGGCCGGGGCCGGGTCGGGCTCGCCGGTGAGCGAGGCGAGCGCCGCGAAGAGCGCGACGGGCCCGCGGGTGGTGCCGTGGACGGCCGGGACGCGGGTCGGGTCCGGGCCCTGGAGGGTGGGCCCGGCGGGGAGTTCGGCGACCTCGGGGCCGTAGCCGTGGACCGGGTGGAGCTGGGAGACGGGCCCGCCGGGTCCGGTGGCCCAGCCGGTCTGCCGTACGGGGGTCCCCTCCGGGGCGTCCAGGACGAGGTGGACGCGGAGTTCGGCGCGGCCGTGGACGAGGGTGGTGGAGACGACCCGGACGACGGGGAGCGGGGTGTGCGCGGAGACGGCCCGGTCGGGGCCGGTGGCGAGCGGTTCGGCGGGGCCGCGGTGGGTGGCGGCGCCGTCGGGGCGGAGCAGCGCGAAGTGGTTGTCGGCCGGGTCGGGGGCGGTGGTGGGGCCCGTGCGGGTGGCGTAGGCGAAGCGGGCGTAGCCGGGGTCGTCGCCGTCGGGGCCGCCGATCGGGACGTGGTTGCTGCCGTGGTTGTGGAGGCGGACGAGTCCGTCGGCGGCGGTGGTCTGGACGAGGAGGCCGGTGGGGCCGAAGGGGCGCGCGGTGTCGGCGCGTTCGGCGGGCAGCGCTTCCTCCGGGTCGGTCCAGGCGGGGTGGTCCGGGGGGAGCAGCAGGCCGAGGAAGCCCTTGGCCGCCCAGTAGGGGGAGCCCGGTCCGGAGTACGGCTGGACGAGCGGCGGGTGGGGGCCGTGCCAGCCGAGGGTGAGCAGGCCGCGGTCGTCGGTGGCGCCGCGGTCGAGGAAGTACCGCAGGGTGCCGGAGGCGAGGCGGCGGGTGGCGCCGGGGGTGAGCGGGGTGTGGCCGGTGAGCGTGCCGAGCCAGGGGGCGGCGGCCGCGGCGAAGCGGTAGATCAGGGAGCGCCCGTACGGGACGGGGGCGCCGTTCGCGTCGAAGAGGTGGACGTGGTCGTCGAGGTGGGCGCGGAGCCGGGGGCCGTACCGGCCGAGGAGCTCGCGGTCGCCGGCGAGGTGGGCGTGGAGCACCGGATAGAGGTGCAGGGCCCAGGAGTTGTAGTGGTCGAAGGCGCGGTTGTCGCCGTCGCTGTACCAGCCGGCGCCGAGGTACCAGTCCTCGATCCGGGCGAGGGAGCGGTCGATCGTGGCGGCGGCGCGGTCGGTCTCGACGCCGGCGTCGCGGAGGAAGCCGGCGACGGTGAGGCCGAAGAGCCACCAGTTGTTGTCGACGGGGGACGGGCCGAGGGCGGGCAGCAGCCACTCCGCGAGGCGTTCGCGCGTCCGGGCGTCGAGGCGGTCCCAGAGCCAGGGGCGGGTGAGGCGCAGGGCGAGGGCGATCGAGGCGGACTCGACGACCGCCTGGCGGGTGCCGGTCGTCGGGGGCCAGGACTCCCGGTCCGCGTCGCCGGTGCCGGCGGCGAGCCCGGCGGCGTACCGGTCGAGGTGGCCGTGCGGGTCCTCGCCGCGGGCGCCGGCGACGCGGAGGGCGGCGAGCAGGAAGGTCCGGGCGAAGCCCTCCAGGCCGTCGGAGCGGGCGCCGGACCAGCTGGGGCGGGGGCCGGGGAGGTCGATCCGGCCGCCGCGCGGGGAGGCGTACGGGCGGACGGCGAGGAGGAGCCGGTCGGCGGCGTCCTCCCAGTGGGCGCGGGTCCAGCCGGTGTACGGACTGAGCTCACGGTCCTCCGGTGGCGTGGGCATGATGCTCCCTGGGATCCGTGGGGGTGACGGCCGCGGCGCCGGAGCCCCGGCGGGTTCCGGTCGTCGGTCGCCGGAATCCTCGGCGGGTCCCGATCGACACGTCAAGGGATGTGGAGCGAATGATCGAAATTCCCATCGTTCGATCATCTCGTCTAGGGTCCGGGTATCCGAGGTCGGGAGACGACCACCACCGCGAGGGGGAACCGCACGTGCGCGAGAGTGCCGCCGAACGACACGCCCGACTGCTGGACCTGGTGCGCGAGCGCGGCACGGTCCGCGTCGCCGAACTGGCCGGTCTGCTGGGGGTCTCCCCCGTCACCGCCCGCCGCGACGCGGAGGCGCTGGCCTCGCGGGGCCTGCTCGACCGGGTGCACGGCCAGGTCTCCTGGCCGCGCGCCGCGCCGGGCGCCGGGCCGGCCGGGCCGGGGGCGGCCGAGGGCCTGGTCCTCGGCCTGCTCGCGCCCTCCGCCACGTACTACTTCGCCGAGGTCATCCGGGGCGCGCACGAGGCGGCGGCGCGGGCCGGCGCCCGGCTGGTGCTGCGGGTCTCGGACTACCGCCCGGAGGAGGACCGGGCCCGCGTCGAGGGGCTGCTCGCGGCCGGCGCCGAGGGGGTGCTGGTGGCGCCGGGCTGGCGCGGGCCCGAGGACCGGCTCGCGTACGGGGACTGGCTGGCCGGGCTGCCCGTGCCGGCCGTGCTCCTGGAGCGGCGCGCCGAGCCCGGCAGCCCGCTCGACGGGCTCGACCGGGTCGCCTCCGACCACGCCCACGGGGTGCTGCTCGCCCTGCGCCACCTGCTCGGGCTCGGCCACGCGACCCCGCTGCTCGTGGCCCGCGGGGACTCGCCGACCGCGCTCGCGGTGCGGGCCGGGTACGCGGAGGCGCTGGCCGTGCTGGGCCTGGAGCGGCCCCGGCCGGTCATCGACTCCGTACCGGCCGAGGCGGATCCGGAGGGCTTCGAGCGGGCGGTGCGGGCGCTGCACGACGCGGTCCGCTCGGGCCTGGCGAGCGCGGCGCTCGTCCACAACGACGTGGACGCGATCGAGATCGTGCAGCGGCTCGCCCCGCTCGGCGTGCGGGTCCCGCAGGACCTCGCCCTCATCGCGTACGACGACGAGGTCGCCGCGCTGGCCGACACCCCGCTGACGGCGGTGGCCCCGCCGAAGCGGGAGGTGGGCCGGCACGCCACGGAGCTGCTGGTGGAGCGGCTGACCGGCGGCGCGGACGAGGAGGCGGCGGGCCGGCACGTGAGCCTGCTGCCGCGGCTGCGGGTACGGGCGTCCTGCGGGGCCTCCTGACCGCCGGGCGGCCCGGGCCGCCGGGCGCCCCGGGCCGCCGGCCTTCCCGACGGCGGCCCGGCACCGCCGGGAAGGCCGCCACCGCTGACACTGCCGCCACCGCCGGCACTGTCGGCACCGCCGCCACCGCCACCGCCATCGCTGATCGATCTGATCTTTTTTCGATCATTCAATCTTTCGCTCTTGACTTCGTTCACGAACGGTCCCAGGATCACGGCCAACCCCGTCCGCGCCGCCGATCAGGAGCCGTGCCGTGAGCCTCAGTTGGAGCAGAACGTCCCGCGTCATAGCCGGCACCGCCACCGCCCTCGCCGTCCTCACGGCCTGCGGCGGGGGCGGTGACGAGACCGATTCCGCCGGCGGCGAGCCCGTCACGATCACCTTCTGGGGCTGGGCCAAGGGCACCAAGGACGTCGTCGACGCCTTCAACGCCTCCCACACCGACATCAAGGTGACCTTCGAGGAGATCCCCTCCGGCAACGCCGGCGGCTACGCCAAGATCTCCAACGCCGTGAAGGCCGGGAACGCCCCCGACCTCGTCTCCCTCGAATACCCCTCGCTCCCCGAGTTCGTCTCCTCCGGCGCCCTCCAGGACATCGGCGACGCCTTCACCGAGGCCGACCGCGCGAAGCTGCTCCCCCAGGCCGTCGAACTCACCACCCTCGGCGGCAGGTCCTGGGCCGTCCCCTTCGACGCCGCCCCGCAGGCCTTCTACTACCGCAAGGACCTCTTCGAGAAGCACAGGATCCAGGTCCCCACCACCTGGGACACCTTCAGGAAGGCCGCCGAACAGGTCAGGAAGGCCGACCCCGAGGCCCGGATCGCCACCTTCTTCCCCGACGATCCCACCACCTTCGAGGCCATGGCCTGGCAGGCCGGCGCCCAGTGGTTCAAGGCCGAGAACGACACCTGGAAGATCGACACCACCGACGCGGCCACCACCAAGGTCACCGCCTACTGGCAGGGCCTCCTCGACGACGGGCTCGTCCACAAGAACGCCTCCTTCAGCCCCGAGTGGACCGGCTCCCTCAAGAACGGCACCACCCTCGGCTACCTCGGCGCCTCCTGGGGCGCCGGCGTCCTCAAGGGCACCCTCCCGGAGCAGGCCGGCAAGTGGGCCGTCGCCCCCATGCCCAGCTGGGACGGCGAGCCCGCCTCCGGCATGCTCGGCGGCTCCACCTTCGCCGTGCCGAAGAACAGCACGAAGAAGGCGGCCGCCGTCGAGTTCGCGAAGTGGATGGCCACCACCGAGGAGGGCGTGAAGGCCCGCATCGCCTCCGGCACCTCCAGCGCCTTCCCCGCCGCGGCCGCCCTGCGCCCCGCCGCCAAGAAGGCCTTCGACGCGGGCTTCTACGGCGGCCAGGACATCTACGCCCTCTTCGAGGCGGCCGGCGCCTCCATCCGCCCGCAGTGGTCCTGGGGACCCACCACCGGCACCACCAACACCGCCATCAAGGACCGCTTCGGCGCCGTCGCCCCCGGCGGCCCCACCCTCGCCGACGCGGTGAAGGCCGGTCACGACGCCACCGTCGCCGAGCTCACCAAGCGCGGCCTGAAGGTCGAGGGCTGAGCACGTGAAGGCCCGCACCCGTGCCGCGGCACTCCTGCTGACCCCGTTCTTCCTGCTCTTCACCGCGGTGCTGGTGGTGCCGATCGGCTACGCGGTCTGGCTGAGCCTTTTCACCGAGAAGCAGTCCGGACTGGGCTTCGGCGGCTCCGAGACCGTCTTCACCGGCCTCGGCAACTACACCGCGGCACTGGGTGACCGGGCCTTCCGCGAGGGCTTCGGCGTGCTGCTCGGCTACTGCCTGCTCTACCTGCCGCTGCTGCTCGGCGGCGCCCTCGGCCTCGCCCTGCTGCTCGACTCCGCCCTCGCCCGCGCCCGCCGCTTCTTCCAGCTCGCGCTCTTCCTGCCGCACGCCGTGCCCGGCATCATCGCCGCCCTGATCTGGGTCTACCTCTACACGCCCCAGCTCAGTCCGGTCGTGAAGGCGATGGAGGCCGGCGGGATCGGCTTCGACTTCTTCTCCCCCGAGGGCGCCCTGCCGTCCGTGGTCAACATCGCCCTGTGGGAGTGGCTCGGCTACAACCTGATCATCTTCTACGCCGCCCTCCAGGCCATCGACCGCTCCGTCCTCGAAGCCGCCACCGTCGACGGCGCCGGCGCCTGGCGCACCGCCTTCTCCGTCAAGATCCCGCTGCTGCGCGGCTCCCTGGCGATGGTCGGCCTCTTCACCGTCATCGGCTCCCTCCAGCTCTTCACCGAGCCGCTGATCCTCAGCAGGGGCACGGGCTCCGCCGTCACCTCCACCTGGACGCCGAACATGTACGCGTACTCCGCCGCCTTCGACCGCAACGACTACGGACTGGCCGCGGCCGCCTCGATCCTGCTGGCCCTGACGGCCGCGCTGCTGTCCTTCGCCGTCACCCGCCTCACCGGGCGCCGGAAGGAGAAGGCCGCGTGAACACCCGCCCCGCCCGCTCCCGCTGGCTGTCGAAGGGCGCCGTCAACGGCGTCCTCCTCCTCGCCACCTGCTACATGCTCTTCCCGCTGGTCTGGCTGGTCACCGCCGCCACCAAGGACGCCGGCGGCCTGCTCGCCGGGAACGCCTTCTCCTTCGAGGGCTTCGACCTCGGCGGCAACCTCGCCCGGCTCGCCGAGTACCACGACGGCCTCTACTTCCGCTGGTACCTCAACAGCCTGCTCTACGCCGGCGTCGGCGCCGCCGCCTGCGCGCTGATCAGCGTCGCCGCCGGATACGCCTTCCACGTCTACGACTTCCGCGGCAAGGAGAAGCTCTTCGGCCTCGTCCTGCTCGGCGTCCTCGTCCCCACCACCGCGCTCGCCCTGCCGATGTACCTGCTCGCCAGCGAGATCGGCATCGTCAACACCTACGCCGCCGTGCTGCTGCCGGTCCTCGTCAACCCCTTCGGGGTCTACCTCTCCCGGGTGCTGTGCGCCGCCTACGTGCCCGACGAGGCGCTGGAGGCCGCCCGCATCGACGGCGCCGGCGAGATGCGGGTCTTCTGGTCGATCGGGCTGCGCACGGTCATGCCGGGGTTCGTGACCGTCTTCCTCTTCCAGTTCACCGCCGTCTGGAACAACTTCTTCCTGCCGCTGGTGATGCTCTCGGACCAGAAGCTCTTCCCGCTGAGCCTCGGCCTGTACGCGTGGAACAGCAACGCCCACGCGGAACCCGACTACTACCCGCTCGTCGTCACCGGCTCCCTGCTCGCCGTCGTCCCCCTCGTCCTCGCCTTCGTCTCGCTCCAGCGCCACTGGAAGGCCGGCCTGACCGCCGGCAGCGTCAAGTGAGGAGCACCGCCACGTGAGGAGCACAGGCCCCGCCATGCACCCGACCACCGACCCCCGCCCGGCCCTCCTGCTCGCGATGGGCCCCGGCGTCGCCGACCGCCTCCTCACCGACGCCCACCGGGCCCGCCTCGCGGCCCTCACCCGCACCGACCCGCGCCTGGTCGCCCACGACCTGACCGCCCCCGGCCCGAAGGCCGCCGCCGCCCTCGCCGAGGCCGAACTCCTCCTCACCTGCTGGGGCGCCACCCCGCTCACCCCGGAGGTCCTGGCCCGCGCGCCCCGGCTCAAGGCCGTGGTGCACGCGGCCGGTTCGGTCAAGCACCACATCACCGGCGCCTGCTGGGAGCGCGGCCTCCGGGTCACCTCGGCGGCGAGCGCCAACGCCCTGCCCGTCGCCGAGTACACCCTCGCCGCGATCCTCTTCGCCGGGAAGCGGGTGCTGCGCGCGGCCCAGCGGTACGCCGGGCTCCGGACCGGCCACGCCTGGCTCGACGAGGCCGCCGACTGGGGCAACTACCGCCGCACGGTCGGCATCGTCGGCGCCTCCCGCATCGGCCGCCGGGTCGTCGAGCTGCTGCGCCCCTTCGACGTCGAGGTGCTGCTGTACGACCCGTACCTGACCGCTCCCCCGCCGGGGGCGCGCCTCGCCGGCCTGGACGAGCTCTGCTCCCGCAGCTCGGTCGTCTCCGTGCACGCGCCCCAACTCCCGTCCACGTACCGGATGATCGGGGCCCGCCAGCTCGCCGCCCTGCCCGACGGCGCGACCCTGATCAACACCTCCCGGGGCTCCCTGATCGACGAGGAGGCGCTGCTCCCCCACCTGACGGCGGGCCGCCTGCACGCGGTCCTCGACGTGACCGACCCCGAACTGCCGCCGCCGGACTCCCCCCTCTACACCCTCCCGAACGTCCTCCTCACGCCCCACATCGCCGGCTCGCTGGGCAACGAGCTCCACCGGATGGCCGACCAGGCCCTGGACGAGATCGTCCGCTACACCCGGGGCGAGCCCTTCGCGGAGGAGGTCAAGGCCGCCGACCTCACCCGGTCGGCCTAGGTCGTCTCTTCCGGATCATGCCGGGCTCGCGACGCCTGGCACGCACGCTCGCCGCGTTGTCGTCGGTCGCCGATGCTCCGCATGGACTCCCTCCTCCGCCTTGCGAGCGCACGCACCAGACGCCGCTCCCTGATCCGGCCTGATCCGAAAGAGACGACCTAGACTGGAAGGGTCCACCCGCGGCTTCGCCCGTCGGAGGCGGCCATGACCTTCGTGCAGATCATCGAGTGCAGGACGAGCCGGGTCGAGGAGCTCAACCGGCTCATGGACCGGTGGGTCGAGGAGACCCGGGGGAAACGGACCGCCACCCGCGGCATCGTCGGGACCGACCGGTCCGACGCCTCGCACGTCGTGGAGATCGTCGAGTTCCCCTCGTACGACGTGGCCATGCGCAACTCGCAGCTGCCGGAGACCGACCGGATCTTCCGGGAGATGGTGGCCCTCTGCGACGAGATGCCGACCTTCACCGATCTGGACGTGGTCCGGGACGAGGCGCTGTACAAGGCGAACGCGCGGCAGCTGTTCGAGCGGCTGGCGGACGGCACGGACGTGGCGCTGCTCGACGTCCTGCTCGCCGAGGGCTACCACGACCACGATCCGGCGAACCCGCAGGACGCCATCGGGACGGACGCGGTCCGGCGCGAGGTGGAGGAGTGGCGCGCCGGCTTCGACTTCGCGTTCACCGTCGAGGACCAGATCGCCGACGGCGACCGCGTGTGCACCCGGTGGAGCTGGAAGGGGACCCACGTCGGCGACTTCATGGGCCTCCAGCCGACCGGCATGGAGGTCACCATGACCGGCACCACCGTCCACCGCTTCGGCGACGACGGCAAGATCGTCGAGGGCTGGTGGCAGTACGACCTGCTCGGACTGATGAACCAGCTCGGCGCGGTCGAGGCGTAGGGAGAGACACCGAGGCCCGGTGCCCCCGCGACGGGAGCACCGGGCCTCGCGACGTTCACACGTCAGTGGGAGTGGCCGTGACCGTGGCCGTGACCGTGGTCCGCCGGCTCCTCCTCCTTCTTCTCCACCACGAGGGTCTCGGTGGTGAGGAGCAGGGAGGCGATGGAGGCGGCGTTCTCCAGGGCGGAGCGGGTGACCTTGACCGGGTCGATGACGCCGGCCTTGACCAGGTCGCCGTACTCGCCGGTGGCGGCGTTGAAGCCCTGGCCCTTGTCGAGCTCGGCGACCTTGGAGGTGATGACGTAGCCCTCCAGGCCGGCGTTCTCGGCGATCCAGCGCAGCGGCTCGACGGCGGCGCGGCGGACGACGGAGACGCCGGTGGCCTCGTCGCCGGTCTTGCCGAGGTTGTCCTCCAGGACCTTCACGGCGTGGACGAGCGCGGAGCCACCACCGGAGACGATGCCCTCCTCGACCGCGGCGCGGGTCGCGGAGATGGCGTCCTCCAGACGGTGCTTCTTCTCCTTCAGCTCCACCTCGGTGGCGGCGCCGACCTTGATCACGCACACGCCGCCGGCCAGCTTCGCGAGGCGCTCCTGGAGCTTCTCGCGGTCCCAGTCGGAGTCCGTGGTCTCGATCTCGGCCTTGATCTGGGCGACGCGGCCCGCGACGTCGGCGGAGTCGCCGCCGCCGTCGACGATGGTGGTGTCGTCCTTGGTGACGGTCACGCGGCGGGCGGTGCCCAGCACGTCCAGACCGGCCTGGTCGAGCTTGAGGCCGACCTCCTCGGCGATGACGGTGGCACCGGTGAGGGTGGCCATGTCGCCGAGCATCGCCTTGCGGCGGTCGCCGAAGCCGGGGGCCTTGACGGCCACGGCGTTGAAGGTGCCGCGGATCTTGTTGACGACGAGGGTGGAGAGGGCCTCGCCCTCGACGTCCTCGGCGATGATCAGCAGCGGCTTGGAGCCACCGGACTGGATGACCTTCTCCAGGAGGGGCAGCAGGTCCTGGATGGAGGAGATCTTGCCCTGGTGGATCAGGATGTACGGGTCGTCGAGGACGGCCTCCATGCGCTCCTGGTCGGTGACCATGTACGGCGAGAGGTAGCCCTTGTCGAAGGCCATGCCCTCGGTGAAGTCGAGCTCCAGGCCGAAGGTGTTGGACTCCTCGACGGTGATGACGCCGTCCTTGCCGACCTTGTCCATCGCCTCGGCGATGAGCTCGCCGACCTGCTGGTCCTGCGCGGAGAGCGCGGCGACGGCGGCGATGTCGGACTTGTCGTCGATCGGGCGCGCGGTGGCGAGCAGCTCGTCGGAGACGGCCTTGACCGCGGCGTCGATGCCCTTCTTCAGGGCGGCCGGGGAGGCGCCGGCGGCGACGTTGCGCAGGCCCTCGCGGACGAGCGCCTGGGCGAGGACGGTGGCGGTGGTGGTGCCGTCACCCGCGATGTCGTTGGTCTTGGTCGCCACCTCCTTCACGAGCTGGGCGCCGAGGTTCTCGTACGGGTCCTCGATCTCGACCTCGCGGGCGATCGTGACACCGTCGTTGGTGATGGTGGGGGCGCCGAACTTCTTGTCGATGACGACGTTGCGGCCCTTGGGGCCGATCGTCACCTTCACCGTGTCGGCCAGCTTGTTGACGCCGCGCTCAAGGGCGCGACGGGCGTCCTCGTCGAACTTCAGGATCTTCGCCATGGGAGCGATTCAGCCCTCTCGGAAATCGGGTGGAAAAACAAACCGCGCCCCTGGACGCCCGTGGAGGGGGTCAGGGGCGCGGTTCACTGCACGTACGTCGTCTTACTTCTCGATGATCGCGAGCACGTCGCGGGCCGAGAGGACGAGGTACTCGTCGCCGTTGTACTTGACCTCGGTGCCGCCGTACTTGCTGTAGAGCACGACGTCGCCGACCTTCACGTCGAGCGGAAGGCGCTCGCCGTTCTCGAAGCGGCCCGGGCCCACGGCGAGGACGGCGCCCTCCTGGGGCTTCTCCTTCGCGGTGTCCGGGATGACCAGGCCAGAGGCCGTGGTCTGCTCGGCGTCGAGCGGCTGGACCACGATGCGGTCCTCGAGCGGCTTGATGGCAACCTTGGAGCTGGCGGTCGTCACGATCCGACCTCCCCCTTCGGAGATCTCGCGGGGTTAACTGTCTGAGGTGGCGACCAGGTGGATCCGTCGTCGCGGGTGCCGGACCTGCCCGTCGCTGTGTTGGCACTCTCCACTGGGGAGTGCCAGAGCCGAGACTATGACCGCGATTAGCACTCGGTCAAGCGGAGTGCCAATTCCTCACTCCGTGGCGGTTCCGGAAGGGCGCGGCGGGGCCGCGATCGGGTCTCGATCCGGGGAACGCGCGAGCGGATCACGGGGTTCCGTACGAAGGTGCCCCCATGGCCGCGTCCCGTCCCCCCGCCCCCACCGCCCTCGACGTCGCCCTCGCCGTGCTGCTGCTGGTGATCGACGCCGCCGCGCTGGGGATGCTCCTGCTCCTGACCGCGCTGGCGGCGCTGAGTTCGGGCGCCCCGGAGCATCCCGGGCAGCGGGCGGCGGGCGTCCCGCCGCCCTGGTGGTTCGTGGCGGCCATGGCGCTGATCGCCCTGTCCGGTGCGGCGCTGTGGCGCGGGGGGTGGTTCTGGGCGGGCGGGACGCAGATCGTCGTGGCGGTCCTGCTCGCCGGCGCCGCCCTGCTCTCCGCGGCCGAGGACCGGCTGCGCGAGGGCGCCCCCCGGCCCGTCCCCGGGGCGTCAGCCCCGGGAACCCTCCGCCCGGACGGTCTCCCCGTCCGGGCCGCGGTCCGCGACCCGCTCCACCGCCTTGCGGCCGAGGCGTTCGAGCGGGTCGACGGCGGAGGCGCAGCCGGTGAGGCCGAGGAGCAGGGCCGCGACCACGAGCGGGCGGAGCCGGCTCATACGTAGTCCTCCAGCTTGCCGACCGCGTACCCCTTGGACGTGATCACGTTCATCACCCGGCGGACCATGTCCGGCATGCTGCCCTTCCAGTCCTCCTCGCCGCGGAAGTGGGTGAGGACGATGTCGCCGGGGTGCAGGTCCCGGTCCCACTCGCGCCACTCCATGTGGTCGGGGAAGGCCTCGGAGGCCCAGAGCGGGACGGCCTTGACGCCGCAGGACTTGGCGGCGCGCAGGGTGTCCTCGTTGTAGTTGCCGTACGGCGGCCGGAAGAGCTCGGGGCGCTTGCCGTACTTCTTCTCGATGACGTCCTGCATCCCGCAGATCTCCCGCTTCTGGCGCGCGTAGGAGAGTCCGGGCAGGTACTTGTGGTTCAGGGTGTGGTTGTGGAGGGAGACGCCGCGCGGCTGGGACTTCTGCATCTTCGCGAAGTAGCCGTAGTCGTCGCTGACCACGTAGTCGCTGAGGAAGGCGCTGTACGGGATGTCCAGTTCGCTCATCATGCGGATGAGCTCGGGGTCCTTCTCGGCGCCGTCGTCGATCGTCAGGAAGACGACCTTCTCCTTGGTGGGGACGGTGGTGAAGACGGGCGGCAGTCCCTCGCCGTCGGTCTCGAACCCCTTCCGGGTGGTGATCCTCGGCTTCGTCCTCGGCGGGGCGGGCGCCTCCAGGGGCGTCAGCTTGAGGCCCCACTTCTTCGCGGCGGCGGCCCGCCGCTTCGCCCGCGCGGCCTTCTGCTCCGCCGCCACGGCCTTCTTCTCCCGGGCGAGCTGGGCGGCGGACTTGGCGGGGGCCTGCTGGCCGGCGGCGGGGGCCGGGGCGCCGGGGGCGCCGGGCTCGGCGCCGTCCCCGCAGGCGGCGGTGGAGGTGAGCGCGGCGACGAGGAGTGCGGCCCCCAGGGCGCGGCGCGAGCCACCCTTTGTCATCATTTCTTCCTTTTGTCGTACGACCGGTATGGCGCCGCATCCTGTCAGCGCGATCCGCCCGTCCGGCCGCGACACCGCCGTGGCGGCCCCACCGTCCCCCGCCCGGCCCACAGCGCACCCCCGGGGAGAATGGGACGGTGACCGACCTCGCCGCCTTCGCCGCCCTGCTCTCCCCCGAGGGCCAGACGCTCCTCGCCGCCCTGCGCGACTACGACCCCGCCCAGGAGCTGGCGGTCGCCTCCCGGCTGCGCCGCGACCACCCCGCCGAGCTGGTGTCGGCCGCCCTCGGCCAGGCCCGGCTGCGGCAGCGCGCGGTGGCGAAGTTCGGCGCGGAGGACGCGTACCGCATGTACTTCACGCCGAACGGCGTCGAGCAGTCCACCCGCGCCTCCGTCGGCGCCCACCGCGCGGCCCGGCTCAAGGAGCTCGGCGTGACCAGTGTCGCCGACCTCTGCTCCGGCATCGGCGGCGACGCGCTCGCGCTCGCCCGCGCCGGCGTCTCCGTCCTCGCCGTCGACCGCGACCCGCTGACCGCCGAGGTCGCCCGCGCCAACGCCGCCGCGCTCGGCCTCGACGGCCTGATCGAGGTCCGCTGCGCCGACGTCACCGAGATCGACACCCGCCCGTACGACGCCGTCTTCGTCGACCCCGCCCGACGCGGCGGCCGGGGCCGGATCTTCGACCCCGAGGCGTACTCGCCGCCGCTCTCCTGGGCGATGGACGCCGCCCGCAAGGCCCCGCACGCGGCCCTGAAGATCGCCCCCGGCATCCCGCACGAGACCGTCCCGGACGAGGCCGAGGCCGAGTGGATCTCGGACGGCGGGGACGTGAAGGAGGCGGTGCTCTGGTTCGGTACGGAGCCGGGCGCCCGCCGCGCCACCCTGCTGCCCTCCGGCGCGACCCTCACCGGCCGGGGCCTGCCCGACCCGCCGGTCCGCCCGGTCGGCCGCTACCTGTACGAGCCGGACGGCGCCGTCATCCGCGCCCACCTGGTCGCCGAGGTCGCCGAGGAGCTGGACGGCGGCCTGATCGACGCGACGATCGCCTACGTCACCGCCGACGCCCTGACCCCCACCCCGTACGCCGCCGCCTACGAGATCACCGACGAACTCCCCTTCAACCTCAAGAAGCTGAAGGCCCTGCTGCGCGAGCGGGAGGTGGGCAACCTGACGGTGAAGAAGCGCGGTTCGGCCGTCGAGCCCGAGGAGATCCGGCGCAAGGTGCGGCCCAAGGGCCCGAACGCGGCGACGGTGCTGCTCACACGTGTCGCGGGCGCCCCGACGATGCTGATCGGCCGGCCGGCACGAGCCTGAGCGCCGTCCGGAAGTGCCCGACGGCCTTGAAGAGCCCGATCAGGCCGTTGATCCAGAAGATCAGGGCGACGCCCATGCCGTACGCGACGAGGCCGTAGCCCTCCGACGGGCTCGCCGCGGCGGGCACGGCGAAGCCCAGCCACAGCCCGAGCCCGCACAGCACGGTGGAGACCACCATCCAGCAGGCGCTCAGCACCGGCCGGCGCAGCCGCGCGTCCGTCGGCCCGTGCCGGTCCAGGGCCGCCCACAGCAGCAGCCGCTCGCGCGCCACCCGGTCCCGGCGCACCCCGCGCACCGCGAGCCACACGCCCGGCACCATCACGCCGAGGCCCAGGAGGGCGGCGATCAGCCCGACGAAGAACGCGATCGGGTCGAGGATCGCCCCGTGGCCCAGCTCGACGAGCAGCACGCCGGTCATGCCCCAGCCCAGCTGGAGCACCAGCACCGCGCCCGCGAACAGCGCGAACCGCCCGCCCCCGAGCAGACGCCGCGTCAACTCCCCCAGGGCCAGCGCCCGGTCGGCGAGCAGCGCGTCCCGGTCGGGCCAGCTGCGGAGTTCGGCGGGCGGGGGCGGCGGGGGCAGCGGTATGCGCGAGGACATGCCCCGCACCCTAGGCCGTCTCTTCCGTCGCGTCCGGCCCGGTGGCCTCAGACATAGTCCTCCAGGCGGGCCACCGTGAAGCCCTGTTCCTGGATCTTCCGCAGCATGGTGGCGGTCATCTCGGTCATCGTGCGGCCCTTGAGCTCGGAGGGGCCGCGGAAGTGGGCGAGGACGATGTCGCCGGGGCGGAGCTTCCGGTCGCCGCGCTGGTACTGCATGTTCTTGATCTGCATGGACTCGCGCCAGAGCACGATCGCGTCCACCCCGCAGCTGCCGGCGGCGGCCCGGGTGGCCTCGTTCCAGTTGCCGAAGGGCGGGCGGAAGAGGCGCGGGGCGGTGCCGTACCGCTTCCGCAGCTTCTCCTGCTGGCCGCAGATCTCGCGGCGCTGGGCCTCCGGGGAGAGGGTGCGCAGGTTCGGGTGGGTGAGGGTGTGGTTGGCGAGGCCGTGGCCCTGGGCGACGAGCGGGTCGAAGTAGCCGTAGTTCCCGCTGATCACCGAGTCGGTGAGGAACATCGTGAAGGGGACGTCCAGTTCGTCCATCATCCGCACGAACGCGGGGTCCTTCTCGGCCCCGTCGTCGATGGTGAGGAAGACGACCTTGTCGGTGGTCGGGATGTCGCTGATCACCGGGACCGGGCCGCCGGGCGTCCGCTTCACCGGCTTCACGGCGGGCGGGGCGGGCGGCGCGGGGAAGGGCTTGAGCCCCCACCTGCGGTACGCGGCCGCCCGCGCCGCCTCCGGGGCGGGCGCCGGCTCCGGGGCGGCGGCCTCCGACGGCGTCGCCGGGGCCGCCACCGGGGCCGCCACCGGGGCCGGGGCCGGGGCCCCGGCCGTACAGCCCGTCATCAGGAGGGTCACTGCGGTCAGCGCCGCCCACACCGCGATCGACTTCTTCACGGGCTGTGGGATGCCCGATCGGATCGAAAGGTTGCCCTCTCTCCGAACTGTTCGCCTATTCGACCGATTCGAAGCGCCAGCGGTGGACCGGACGGGTGATCAGCTCCGCGTCCGGCTCCGGCAGCTCGGGCAGCTCGGCGTCGAGGCCCTCCGCCTCCCACCAGGTGAGGACGAGGACCCGGTCCTGCGGGGCCCGGAAGACCTCCCGGCGCACCGGCTCGCGGGCCAGGACCCGGGTCCGGGCCCGCGCCCACTCCAGGAGCTCGGCGCCCCGGCCCCGCACGGCCCGGGCCTCCCACATCAGCGTGACCCTCACGAGTACAGGTTCTCCTTGCTGACCTCGTGCACGTGGTCGTGGTCGTGGGCGTGCGCCCCGGGGACGTGCGGGTCCGTCACCGGCAGGGACGAGTCCGCCGACAGCTCCAGGTCGGAGGCGGCCCTGCCCCGGGCGACCATCTCGGCGCCGAGCGCGGCGACCATGGCGCCGTTGTCGGTGCACAGGCCCGGCCGGGGCACCCGGAGCCGGATCCCGGCCCGCTCGCAGCGCTCCTCGGCCAGCGCCCGCAGCCGCGAGTTCGCGGCGACGCCGCCGCCGATCATCAGGTGGTCGACGCCCTCGTCCTTGCAGGCCCGGACGGCCTTGCGGGTGAGGACGTCGACGACGGCCTCCTGGAAGGAGGCGGCCACGTCCCGCACCGGCACCTCCTCACCGGCCGCCCGCTTGGCCTCGATCCAGCGGGCCACGGCGGTCTTGAGGCCGGAGAAGGAGAAGTCGTACGCGGGGTCCTTGGCGCCCGACAGGCCGCGCGGGAACGCGATGGCGGCCGGGTCGCCCTCCTTGGCGAGCCGGTCGATGACCGGGCCGCCGGGGAAGCCCAGGTCGAGGACGCGGGCGATCTTGTCGAAGGCCTCGCCGGCCGCGTCGTCGATGGTGGCGCCCATCGGCCGCACGTCGGAGGTGATGTCGGAGGAGAGCAGCAGCGAGGAGTGCCCGCCGGAGACCAGCAGCGCCATCGTCGGCTCGGGCAGCCTGCCGTGCTCCAGCTGGTCGACGCAGATGTGCGAGGCCAGGTGGTTGACGCCGTAGAGCGGCTTGCCCAGCGCGTAGGCGTACGCCTTGGCGGCGGAGACGCCGACGAGCAGCGCGCCCGCGAGGCCGGGGCCCGCGGTGACCGCGATGCCGTCGAGGTCCTTCGGGGAGACGCCGGCGGTCTTCAGGGCCCGCTCGATCGTCGGGACCATCGCCTCCAGGTGGGCCCGGGAGGCGATCTCGGGCACGACGCCGCCGAAGCGGGCGTGGGTGTCGACGCTGGAGGCCACGGCGTCGGCGAGGAGGGTGGTGCCGTGGACGATGCCGACGCCGGTCTCGTCGCAGGAGGTCTCGATGCCGAGCACGAGGGGTTCGTCAGCAGCCATCAGATATCGGTCCCAGTTCCTTGAACAGTCAGTCGCATCACGAGCGCGTCCACGTTGCCCGGCTGGTAGTAGCCGCGCCGGAACCCGATGGGCTCGAAGCCGAAGCGCTCGTAGAGCTTCTGCGCCCGGGTGTTGTCCACGCGCACTTCGAGCAGGACCTCGTCGCACTCGAAGGCGGTGGCGTGCTGGAGCAGGTCGGTGAGGAGCCGGGCGCCGAGGCCGGTGCCCCACTGCTCGCGGGCGACGGCGATGGTCTGCACGTCGCCGAGGCCGCCGGCCGCCGCCAGGCCCGCGTACCCGGCCAGCTTCCCCTCCGGAGTCTCGGCGACCACGTACCGCCGGCTGGCCCGGGGCCCGCGCGCGTGCGCCAGCTCGGACCAGAACATCCCCTCGGACCAGGCGTCCTCGGGGAAGAGGTCCGCCTCCAGGGCCAGCACCTCCGGCAGGTCCCACCAGCGCATCTCGCGCAGGACGGCGCCGCCGGCCACCGCCTCCCCGGTCACCGCCGCGCCGGTCACGTGGGCGTGACCACCTTGTAGTTCTTCGGCACCTGCGCGTCGGGCCGCCGCAGGTACATCGGCAGCGGGTCGAGGAAGCCCTCCCCGCCGGCCCGCAGCCGCTCGGCCGCGAGGGCGGCGAGGGCGGCGGCGGACTGGTGCTCGGGGCCCCGGGCGTCCGGGAAGGCGTCCGGGTAGAGCAGGGCGCCCGCGCCGACCACCGGCAGTCCGGCGAGCCGCTCGGCGATGTCGGCGGGCCGGTCGACGGAGGCGTCGGTGACGCGGGTGCGGGCGTCGTCGTACCGCGCCCAGTAGACCTCCTTGCGGCGGGCGTCGGTCGCCACCGCGAAGGGCCCCTCGATGCCGGAGGCGTACGCGAGGCCGTCCAGGGTGCACAGGCCGTGCACGGGCACCCCGCCGAGGGCGGAGGCGAAGGTGGTGGCGGTGACGAGCCCGACCCTCAGGCCGGTGTACGGTCCCGGGCCGACCCCGACCACGATCCCGGTGACCGCGTCGAGCGCGGTCCCGGCCTCCTTCAGGACCCGGTCGACGGCGGGGAGCAGCAGTTCCCCGTGGCGGCGGGCGTCGACTCCGGTCGACTCGGCGACGACGTCCGTGCCGTCGTGGAGGGCGACGGTGACGGCGGGGGTGGCGGTATCCATGGCGAGCAACAGCACGCGAACAGCCTACGGCGCCACGGGCGGGCGATGCGGCGCGCGGCCCTCCGGGGGCCCGGCTGCTACCGTCGGGCCGTTGGTTCCCAGGCTCGGCACGCGCGGACGATGAGGTGGAGACGGTGGCAAGGAGCAGCTCGGGATTCGTGGCCGGGCTCACGGCGGCGGCCGTCGCCGCGGTCGCCTTCCTCGCCTACGAGGCGGCGGCGAGCGCGCCCGCGGACCTCGCGGAGCGGCCCGCGGCGGCCGGCACGGCCGCGCCGTCGGCGACGATGTCCCCCGGGGCGAAGAAGCCGGCGAAGGACCCGCTGGCGGTGCCCGCGGCCTCCGGGACGGGCGAGCGCGTGGTGTACGCCCTCCAGGACCGCCGGGTGTGGCTGGTCGACGGGAAGAACAGGGCGACCCGCACCTTCCGGGTGGCGCCGAGCTCGGTGAGCCCGGCGCCGGGGGCGTACGCGGTGACCTCCCGGTCGGGTTCGGTGACCGGTTCCGACGGGGTGCAGATCGAGCACGTGGTGCGCTTCGCGAGCGTGGACGGCGTGACGGTCGGCTTCAGCGCGGCGGTGGACGGTTCGATGCCGTCGCCGGACCCGGCGAAGAAGACCGGCGGCATCCGGATGAAGCGGGCGGACGGGGACGCGATGTGGACCTTCGCGTCGATCGGCGCGAAGGTGGTCGTCGTCCCCTGACGCCCGGCCCGGCCGGAGCCTCACCCGAACGGGTTACGCGGCCTCGTCCCGGAGCTCCGGTTCCCGGTGCTCCGGGTCCTTCCGCGCGGGCCCGGGCTCGGCCCGCGGCGGGGTGGAGACGGCGGTGGCCGCGGCGCAGGAGGCCAGCAGCTCGCTCATCGAGACGCCCTCCCCGTCGGCGCGGTCGTCGCGCTCCGGCATCTGCGTCGCCATGCATGCCTCCCGTAGGTTAGGTACACCTAACCAGATCGTGCTTCCATGTCACCACGGCGCGGAGCGGCGGCGCAACACTTTCCCGACATGCTGTCGGAACCTACGGCTGTTCCCGGCGGGCCGGCGGTCGGAGCAGTTCCAGGTCCTCCCCGGCCCAGCGCCCGCCGATCCCGCGCAGCACGACCGTGCGCCGGTCGTCGTCGGTGTCGCCGGTGACGCGGTGGATGAGGACGTGCAGCCGGTCGTCGGTCAGCTCCTCGACCTTGCCGTCGCCCCACTCCACGACCACCACGGACTCGGGCAGCGAGACGTCGAGGTCCAGGTCCTCCATCTCGTCGAGGCCGCCGCCGAGCCGGTAGGCGTCCACGTGCACCAGGGCCGGGCCGCCGGTCAGCGAGGGGTGGACGCGGGCGATGACGAAGGTCGGCGAGGTGACCGCGCCGCGCACCCCGAGGCCCTCGCCGAGGCCGCGGGTCAGCGTGGTCTTCCCGGCGCCCAGTTCGCCGGTGAGCATGACGAGGTCGCCGGGACGGAGGATCTTCGCGAGCCGGCGGCCGAGCTCCTGCATGCGCTCGGGGGAGTCGACGGAGAGGGTGGCGCCGGAGACGGGCGGGTGCGCTGCTTCCATACCCGCCAACCTATCCGTTGTCCGGCCCCTCCCCGGCCCTGGCCAGCAGGGCGGCGAGCGCCTCGGTGACGGCCTCGGGCCGCTCCAGCATCACCAGGTGGCCGGCGTCGGGCACGACGACCAGGTCGGCGCCGGGCAGTTCGGCGGCGATGGCCTCGGTGTGCGAGGCGGGGGTGACGAGGTCCCGGTCGCCGGCGAGGGCCAGCGCGGGCAGGTCCCGGAAGGCGGCGAGGGCGGCGAGCTTGTCGTGCGCGCCGAAGGCCGGGTAGAACGCGGCGACCACGTCGACCGGGACGGACTCGATCATCCGCTCGGCGAAGCGGACGACGGCCGGGTCCACGTCCTTCGAGGCGAAGGAGTACTTCTTCACGAGCCCGGCGAAGAGGTCGGCGGTGGCCCGGCGCCCCTTCTCGACCAGCTCGGCCTGGGAGCCGAGGGCCCGCAGCACCCCGGGCAGGACCCGGCGGACCGCGTTGACGCCGGCGAGCGGCAGCCCGTACGAGACCTCTTCGAGCCGCCCCGGGGAGGTGCCGACGAAGGCGACGCCCACGACCCGGTCCCGGACCAGCTCCGGGTACCGCTCGGCGAGCGCCATCACCGTCATGCCGCCCATCGAGTGCCCGACGAGGACGAGCGGCCCCTCGGGCGCGGCGGCGTCGATGACGGCCTTCAGGTCGCGGCCGAGCCGGTCGATGGTGACGGGCTCCTCGGGGCCGCGGGCCGAGCGGCCGTGGCCGCGCTGGTCCCAGTAGACGGCCCGGACCCGGCCGCGCAGGGCGGCCCGCTGGTAGTGCCAGGAGTCCTGGCTCAGGCAGAAGCCGTGCGAGAAGACCACGGTCAGGGGCCCGGCGGACGCCTCGTCGGTCTCGTAGGCGAGCGCGGTGCCGTCGTCGGCGAGCGCCCGGCCGGGGGCGCCGCGGAGGGCGCCGTAGGGGCCGGTGGCGTCCAGGGCGAGGCGCGCCTTCTGCCGGACGGAGCGGCCCACGGTCAGCCGCTCGATCGCCACGCCCGCCGCCGCGCCGGCGGCGAGCACGCCTATCGCGGCGCCGGCGAACCCCGCGCGCCGCCAGCCGCTCCCGGTCGCCTCCCCCACGCCGGGCTACTCCCCCACGTAGACGCGCGGCACGCGCGCGCCGATCCGGGTGACGATCTCGTACGCGATGGTGCCGGCGGCCGCCGCCCAGTCCTCGGCCGTCGGCTCGCCGTGGTCGCCGGAGCCGAACAGGACGGCCTCGGTGCCGGGTTCGGGCCGGTCGCCGCCGAGGTCCACCACGAACTGGTCCATGGCGACCCGTCCGGCGACCGTGCGGACCTTGCCGTCGACGAGGACCGGGCCGCGGCCGGAGGCGTGCCGGGGGACGCCGTCGGCGTAGCCCACCGGGATCAGGCCGAGGGTGGTCTCGCCGCCGGTGACGTAGTGGTGGCCGTAGGAGACGCCGTGGCCGGGCGGGACCTCCTTCACCAGGGCGACGCTCGCCTTCAGCGACATCACCGGGCGCAGGCCGAGCTCGGCGGAGGTGCCCAGCTCGGGCGCGGGCGAGACGCCGTACATCGCGATGCCGGGCCGGACCAGGTCGAAGTGGGTCTCGGGCAGGGTGAGGGTGGCGGGCGAGTTGGCGATGTGCCGGACCTCGGGCTCGATCCCGGCCTTCTCCGCGTAGTCGAGCATCGAGCGGAAGACGTCGAGCTGGGCGGTGATCGAGGGGTGGCCCGGCTCGTCCGCGCAGGCGAAGTGGGACCAGAGGCCGGTGACCTTGACCAGGCCCTCCTGCTCGGCCTTCAGCGCCTCGGCGACCAGCGCCGGCCAGTCGGCGGGCTGGCAGCCGTTGCGGCCGAGGCCGGTGTCGGCCTTGAGCTGGATCCTGGCCGTGCCGCCGGTGCGGCGGGCCGCGGCGGTGACCTCCTCCAGCGCCCACAGGCCGCTGACCGCCATGTCGAGCCCGGCCTCGATGCCCGCGTCCCACGGGTCGCCGGGGGTCCACAGCCAGCACAGGACGGGGACGCCGGTGATCCCGGCGGCGCGCAGCGCCAGCGCCTCCTGCGGGGTGGCCGTGCCGAGCCAGTCCGCGCCCGCGTCGAGGGCGGCGCGGGCACAGCGCTCCGCGCCGTGTCCGTACGCGTCGGCCTTGACCACGGCCATGATCCGGACGTGGGGGGCGACGCGGGAGCGCAGCGCGCGGACGTTGGCGCGCAGCGCTCCGAGGTCGATCTCGGCGCGGGCCCGTCGGGGCGGGAGTGCTGTCTCAGTCATCGCGCCCAGTCTCTCAGGTGGTCACAGCCCCGGCCGCTTGCCCCAGATGTAGACCCGGTCACCCTTGCGGAGGACGGACCAGAGCTTCTCGGCGTTCTTGTAGGTCAGGTTCACGCAGCCGCGGCTCCCGGTGGGGGTGGCGATGGCCCCGTAGACGCCGTGGAAGGCCTGCCCGCCGTCGAAGAACTGGGAGAACGGCATCGGCGTGTCGTAGATGGTCGACCAGTGGTCCTTGTGGCGCCAGTAGACGGTGTGCCAGCCGGTGCGGGTGCGGTAGCCGGCCCGGCCGCTGCGGATGTTGACCACGCCGTACGTGATCTTCTCGCCCTTCTGCACCCACATCAGCTCGCGGTTCAGGTCGACGCAGGCGACCGGGTGGGAGCGGACGGGGCACTTCTTGGCGGCGTTGGGGTTCTTCCGGGCGGCGAGCAGTTCGGCGCGGGCCCAGGTGACGGGGCCGGCGTAGCCGTTGGCGGGCTTGATCTTCTGCCGGGTCTGGAAGGCGCGGATCGCCCGGCAGTCGGCGGCGGACTGCTTCCCGTCGGCCTTGAGCCTCAGCAGCCGCTCGACCTGCCGCTGGTACATCCCGGTCTGGGCGGTGCAGGCGGCCTTGACGGCGTGGCGCGGCAGGTACTCGACGAGTTCGTCGGGCTCGGTCTCCGGTTCGGGGACGGGGATCTCGCCGTCGGGGGCGACCGGGGGCAGCACCTGGTCGGGCGTGTCCATGGGGTACTCGGGGCGTCCGGCGCCCGCGACGCCGGGGACGAGGGCGTCGGGCGCGGGCTCCTCCGCGTACGCGGGGGCGGCGCCCGCCGTGACGGCGGCGGCCAGCAACGACGACAGGATTCGGCTTCTCCATCTGCTCACCGGTCCATCCGAACCCGCCCCCGGCCGGCCCGGCACGCGCTGCCCCACGCGCGGAGCAACCGGGTTGCGCCGACCGTGGGCGCGGCGCGGTCAGGGCTCCCGCACGTCCCGCCAGGCGGCGCGCAGCGCGTCGGCCACCTCGGTCGCGGTGATCGGTCCGGCGCCGGCGGAGGCCCGGCGGGCGGCGAGGCCGTGCAGGTAGGCGGCGCAGGAGGCGGCGTCGAGGGGGCCGAGTCCGGCGGCGAGGAGCGAGCCGGCGAGGCCGGACAGGACGTCGCCGGAGCCGGCGGTGGCGAGCCAGGGGGTGCCGGTCGGGTTGACCCGGACCGGGCCGGTGCCGCCGGGGCCGCAGACCAGGGTGGTCGAGCCCTTGAGGAGGACGGCGGCGCCGTAGCGGGCGGCGAGTTCGCGGACGGCGGCGAGCCTGCGGGCCTCCACCTCCGCCCGGTCGGTGCCGAGCAGGGCCGCCGCCTCGCCGGCGTGCGGGGTGAGCAGGGTGGGCGCGGCGCGCTCCCGCACGGCCTCCGGGTCCAGGGCGCGCAGGCCGTCGGCGTCGACGAGGACGGGCACGTCGGAGGCGAGCACCTCGGCGACGGCGACCTCCGCGCCGGGCCCGTCGCCGAGGCCGGGTCCGACGGCCCAGGCCTGGACGCGGCCGGCCTTCTCCGGCGGGCCCGCGTGCACCAGCGTCTCCGGGTGGGCGGCGATCACCGCCTCGCGGGCGGGTCCCACGTACCGCACGGCCCCGGCCCCGCCGCGCAGCGCGCCCGCGACGGCGAGGACGGCGGCGCCCGGGTAGCGGGCGGAGCCGGCGACGATCCCGAGGACGCCCCGCCGGTACTTGTCGCTCTCGGCGGCGGGCTCCGGCAGCAGCCGGGCCACGTCCTCGTGCTGGAGCGCCTCCAGGTCGGGCACCGAGGGCAGGTACGGGCCGATGCCGATGTCCACGAGCCGCAGCGCGCCCGCGTACTCCCGACCCGGGTCGACGAGCAGCCCCGGCTTGTACGTGCCGAAGGTGACGGTCGCGTCGGCGCGCAGGGCCTCGCCCGCGACCTCGCCGGTGTCGGCGTCGACGCCGCTGGGCAGGTCGACGGCGACCACGACCGCGTCGGAGCCGCGCGCGGCGCGGGCGACGGGGACGGCCTCGGGGCGCAGTCCGCCGCGCCCGCCGATGCCGGTGACGCCGTCGAGGACGAGGTCGGCGGCGGCCAGCGCCTCGTACGGGTCCTCGGTGACGCGCCCGCCGGCCGCCCGGAGCGCGGCGAGGCCGGCCCCGTGGGCGCGGCCGCCGAGCAGCACGGCGGCGACCCCGGCGCCGCGCCGGGCCAGCCGGGCGCCGGCGTACAGGGCGTCGCCGCCGTTGTCGCCGCTGCCGACGAGGAGGACGACCCGGGAGCCGTACACGCGTCCCCTGCCGAGCAGCGAGCAGCAGGCGGCGGCGAGCCCGGCGGCGGCGCGGTGCATCAGCGCCCCCTCGGGCAGCCGGGCCATCAGCGCGGCCTCGGCGGCCCGGACGGTCTCCACGTGGTGAGCGGTGCGCATGGGCAGCAGTCTGCCGCAGGGGGCGGGCCCCCGCCCGGGAGAAGGCGAACGGGGCGGCCGGGGAGTGGCCGGAACGCGCGGCTTGACACCCTCTCACCGGTAAACTTAGGTTTGCCTTACCTAACCGACCCCGTCGTGGAGGGGCTGCTCCGCCCCGCGCACCCGCACCGCCCTCACCGGTGCCGGCGGCGCGCCGAGGAGGAGCCCCCGGGGGGCGGTCGAGGCTCCGCGCGCGGCACTCGCATCCATCGCCGGCCCTGGCGGTCGCGCGCGGCACGGTACGGGGCCCGGTGCCGCCTCCCCGCGGCCGGGCCCCGCTCCCGCGTCCGCACCCGCGCGCCCGCCCGGCGCGGTCACCCCTCGGCGATCACCACCGCCGAGGCCACCCCCGCGTCATGGCTCAGCGAGACGTGCCAGTGCCGCACGCCCAGCTCGGCCGCGCGGGCCGCCACCGTGCCCCGGACCCGGATCCGGGGCCGTCCGGTGGGCTCTGCGTACACCTCGGCGTCCGTCCAGTGCAGGTTCCCGGGCGCGCCGAGCGCCTTGGCCAGGGCCTCCTTGGCGGCGAACCGCACGGCGAGGGAGGCCGGGCCGCGGCGCTCGCCGCTCGGGAGGAACAGCTCCTCCTCCACGAAGAGGCGCTCCAGCAGCGCCGGCGTCCGCTCCAGCGACGCGGCGAAGCGGTCGATCTCCGCCACGTCGATCCCCACCCCGATGATCACTTCTTCCCTCACTCCACCGTCACGGACTTGGCCAGGTTGCGCGGCTGGTCCACCTCGTTGCCCCGGGCGGCGGCGAGCTCGCAGGCGAAGACCTGGAGCGGCACGGTCGAGACGAGCGGCTGGAGCAGCGTGGGCGTGGCGGGGATCCGGACGAGGTGGTCGGCGAAGGGCACGACGGCCTCGTCGCCCTCCTCAGCGATCACGATCGTGCGGGCGCCCCGGGCCCTGATCTCCTGGATGTTGGAGACGATCTTGTCATGGAGGACCGAGCGCCCCTTCGGCGAGGGAACCACCACGACGACCGGCAGGTCCTCCTCGATGAGGGCGATCGGCCCGTGCTTCAGCTCCCCGGCCGCGAAGCCCTCGGCGTGCATGTACGCCAGCTCCTTGAGCTTCAGCGCGCCCTCCAGGGCCACCGGGTGGCCGACGTGCCGGCCGAGGAAGAGGATCGTGTCCTTGTGGGCGAGGGAGCGGGCCAGCGCCCGCACCGGCTCCATGGTCTCCAGGACCCGCTCGACCTCCTCGCCGATCCTGGCCAGCTCGCGGACGACGGCCCGGACCTCGTCGCCCCACTTGGTGCCGCGCACCTGCCCCAGGTAGAGGGCGAGGAGGTAGCAGGCGACGAGCTGGGTGAGGAAGGCCTTCGTGGAGGCGACGGCCACCTCGGGCCCGGCGTGGGTGTACAGCACGGCGTCGGACTCGCGCGGGATCGTCGAGCCGTTGGTGTTGCAGATCGCGAGGACCTTGGCGCCCTGCTCGCGGGCGTGCCGCAGCGCCATCAGGGTGTCCATGGTCTCGCCGGACTGCGAGATCGCGACGACGAGGGTCCGCCGGTCGAGGATCGGGTCCCGGTACCGGAACTCGCTGGCCAGCTCGACCTCGCACGGGATCCGGGTCCAGTGCTCGATGGCGTACTTGGCGATCAGCCCGGCGTGGAAGGCGGTGCCGCAGGCGACGATGACGACCTTGTCGGCCTCGCGGAGCACCGCGTCGGGGATGCGCACCTCGTCGAGGGCGAGCCGGCCGCTCGCGTCGATCCGCCCGAGGAGGGTGTCGGCGACCGCCTTCGGCTGCTCGGCGATCTCCTTGAGCATGAAGTGGTCGTAGCCGCCCTTCTCGGCGGCGGAGGCGTCCCAGTCGACGTGGAAGGCGTGGACGTCGGCGGGCGCCCCGTCGAAGTCGGTGACGGTGACGCCGTCCCGGGTGAGCTCGACGACCTGGTCCTGGCCGAGCTCGATCGCCGACCGGGTGTGGGCGATGAAGGCGGAGACGTCGGAGGCGAGGAAGTTCTCCCCCTCGCCGACGCCGACGACCAGCGGCGAGTTGCGGCGGGCGCCGACGACGACGTCGGGCTGGTCGGCGTGGACGGCGACCAGGGTGAAGGCCCCGTCGAGCCGCCGGCAGACCAGCCGCATGGCCTCGGCGAGGTCGCCCACGGAGGAGAACTCCTCGGCGAGGAGGTGCGCGACGACCTCGGTGTCGGTCTCCGAGAGCAGGTCGTGGCCGCGCTCGGCGAGCTCCTCGCGCAGGGCGGCGAAGTTCTCGATGATCCCGTTGTGCACGACGGCGACGCGCCCGGCGTTGTCGAGGTGCGGGTGCGCGTTGGCGTCGGTGGGGCCGCCGTGGGTGGCCCACCGGGTGTGCCCGACGGCGACGGAGCCGCCGGGCAGCGGCCGCTCGGCGAGCTCCTTCTCCAGGTTGACGAGCTTGCCCGCCTTCTTCGCGGCGGCGAGCCCGCCGTCCGCGAGCACGGCGACCCCGGCCGAGTCGTACCCGCGGTACTCCAGCCGCTTCAGCCCCGCGACGACCACATCAAGCGCCGACTGCCCGCCGACGTATCCCACGATTCCGCACATGACGGCAGCCTACGGCCGGAGGGCGCCCCCGGCCCGGACCCCGCACGGAGTCGGGTCGGCCGGCGTCAACCGCGCGGCACGTGACCCACCCCACGGCCCACGGCGGACGGGAAGCCGGGACAATGGCGGGGTGATCACCTCGCCGCCACGAAGCGCCCACGGCAACGGAGCCGGGAACGGGGGGACCTCCCGCAGGTCCTCCGAGCCGACCCCGTACGTCGACCTCACCCGCGCCGAGTGGAGCGCCCTGCGCGACAAGACCCCGCTCCCCCTGACCGCCGAGGAGGTCGAGCGCCTCCAGGGTCTGGGAGACGTCATCGACCTCGACGAGGTCCGGGACGTCTACCTGCCGCTCTCCCGGCTGCTCAACCTGTACGTGCAGGCCACCAGCGGTCTGCGCGGCGCCCTCAACACCTTCCTCGGCGAGAGCGGCGAGCAGCGCGGCACGCCGTTCGTCATAGGGGTCGCGGGCTCCGTCGCCGTCGGCAAGTCGACGGTGGCCCGGCTCCTCCAGGCACTCCTCGCCCGCTGGCCCGAGCACCCGCGGGTGGAGCGGATCACCACGGACGGCTTCCTCTACCCGATGGCGGAGCTGAAGGCCCGCGGGCTGATGTCCCGGAAGGGCTTCCCCGAGTCGTACGACCGCCGGGCGCTGACCCGGTTCGTCGCCGACGTGAAGGCGGGCAAGGAGGAGGTCACCGCACCGGTCTACTCGCACCTCATCTACGACCGGGTGCCGGGCGAGCAGCTCGTCGTGCGCCGCCCCGACATCCTGATCGTCGAGGGGCTGAACGTGCTCCAGCCGGCGCTGCCCGGCAAGGACGGGCGGACCCGGGTCGGTCTGGCGGACTACTTCGACTTCTCGGTGTACGTGGACGCCCGGCCGGAGGACATCGAGGGCTGGTACCTGAACCGCTTCCGCAAGCTGCGGGAGACCGCCTTCCAGGACCCGTCCTCGTACTTCCGGCGCTGGACGCAGGTCTCCGAGGAGGAGGCCCTGGACTACGCCCGCACGATGTGGCGGACCGTCAACAAGGTCAACCTCCTGGAGAACGTGGCGCCGACGCGCGGCCGGGCGACGCTCGTGGTCCGCAAGGGCCCGGACCACAAGGTGCAGCGCCTGAGCCTGCGCAAGCTCTGACCTCCGTAAGCTCGGGGGATGTTGCATCTGCGGATGATCGTGCCCCCGGACCGCACGGAGGCGGTGACCGAGCTGATCGGCGCCACGGTCGGCACCACCCACCTGGTGGTGCTCGCCGGGGCGGCCCGGGACCCGGCCGGGGACCTCGTGCTGTGCGACGTGGCCCGCGAGGCGGGCGACGAACTGCTGCACGGACTGCGGGAGCTGAGGATCGATCAGGACGGTTCGATCGCCGTCGAGAACATCGACCTGTCGATGTCGGAGCGGGCGGACGCGGCCGAGGAGGAGGCCCCCGGCGAGGGCGCGGACGCGGTGATCTGGGAGCAGCTGGCGGAGTCGACCCACGAGGAGTCGACGCTCTCCCTCACGTACCTCTCCTTCATGCTGCTGGCGACGATGATCGCGGCCTGCGGTGTGGTCCTGGACAACGCGATCCTGATCGTCGGCGCGATGGCCGTCGGCCCGGAGTTCGGGCCGGTCGCCGGGGTGTGCACGGCGATCGTGAAGCGGGCGCCGCGGCTGGCGGTCCGCTGCCTGGTGGCGCTGCTCGTCGGCTTCCTGGCGGCGATCGCGGTGACGGCGCTGTTCAGCCTGGTGATGGACGCGCTGGGGCTGTTCAGCAGGGCGCAGCTGGACGCGGAGCGGCCGCAGACGTCGTTCATCTGGCAGCCGGACCCGTTCTCCTTCGTGGTGGCGCTGCTCGCGGGCGCGGCCGGCACCCTGTCGCTGACCTCGTCGAAGGCGGGCGCCCTGGTGGGCGTGGCGATCTCGGTGACGACGGTCCCGGCGGCGGCGAACGCGGCGGTGGCGCTGAGCTACGGCGAGGTCGGCCAGACCTGGGGCTCGGTCGAGCAGCTGCTGCTGAACCTGCTGGGCATCATGCTGGCGGGCACGGCGACGCTGCTGGCGCAGAAGTGGCTGTGGGACACCCAGCGGGGCAAGCTGAGGCGCCGGCTGCGCAGGAGCTGAGCGGGGTACGGGCCGGGCCCCGCCGCACCGGAGTGCGCGGGGCCCGGCCCGTACCGCTCAGGGGGTTCAGCCCAGCGCGGACTTCACGGCGTCGGCGAGGCGCTGCGCGACCGAGCGGGCCTGCTCGATGTCGGCGGCCTCGACCATGACGCGGACCAGCGGCTCGGTGCCGGAGGGGCGGAGCAGCACGCGGCCGGTGGTGCCCAGCTCGCGCTCGGCGTCGGCGACGGCGGCGGCCAGCTCGCCGGAGGTGGTGACGCGGGACTTGTCGACGTCCTTCACGTTGATGAGGATCTGCGGCAGCCGCTCCATCACGGAGGCCAGCTCCGCGAGGGACTTGCCGGTGGCGGCGACCCGGGCGGCCAGCATGAGGCCGGTGAGGGTGCCGTCGCCGGTGGTGGCGTGGTCGAGCACGATGACGTGCCCGGACTGCTCGCCGCCGAGGGCGTAGCCGTGCTCCTTCATGGACTCCAGGACGTAGCGGTCGCCGACCGCGGTCTGGACGAGGGTGAGGCCCTCGCGCTCCATGGCGAGCTTGAAGCCCAGGTTGGACATGACGGTGGCGACGACGGTGTCGCCGCGCAGGGTGCCGGCCTCGCGCATGGCGAGGGAGAGCACGGCGAGGATCTGGTCGCCGTCCACCTCCTCGCCGGTGTGGTCGACGGCGAGGCAGCGGTCGGCGTCGCCGTCGTGCGCGATGCCGAAGTCGGCGCCGTGCTCGACGACGGCGGCCTTCAGCAGCTCCAGGTGGGTGGAGCCGCAGCCGTCGTTGATGTTGAGGCCGTCGGGGGCGGCACCGATGGTGACGACCTGGGCGCCGGCGCGGGTGAAGGCCTCGGGCGAGACGCGGGCGGCGGCGCCGTGGGCCTCGTCGAGGACGATCTTCAGGCCGTCGAGGCGGTTGGGCAGCACGTCGAGGAGGTGGGAGACGTAGGTCTCGAAGCCCTCGTCGTAGTCGCGGACGCGGCCGACGCCGGCACCGGTCGGGCGGTCCCAGGGGGCGCCGGTGCGGTGCTCCTCGTACACGGCCTCGATCTTGTCCTCCAGCTCGTCGGCGAGCTTGTGGCCGCCGCGGGCGAAGAACTTGATGCCGTTGTCGGGCATGGCGTTGTGGCTCGCGGAGAGCATCACACCGAGGTCGGCGCCGAGGACGCCGGTGAGGTGGGCGACGGCCGGGGTCGGCAGGACGCCGACGCGCAGGACGTCGACGCCGGCGCTGGCGAGACCGGCGACGACGGCCGCCTCCAGGAACTCTCCGGACGCCCGCGGGTCACGCCCGACCACGGCGGTCGGCCGATGGCCCTCGAAGGTACCCGCCTCGGCGAGCACGTGCGCCGCCGCGACCGACAGGCCGAGCGCCAGCTCCGCCGTCAGGTCCGCGTTGGCGACGCCGCGTACGCCGTCGGTGCCGAAGAGTCGTCCCACAGCTGTCCTCCGAAAATGCGTGCCCAAGGATGAAAAGGCCCGGGGGGGAAGGGTCCGGGTGAAAAGGGTTGAGAAAAAACGTACGCCCCGACGGCACGCGCAGTGCGCCGGGGCGTACGTACAAGCAGTGCGAGCAGGCGATTAGCGCTTGCTGTACTGCGGAGCCTTGCGGGCCTTCTTGAGACCGGCCTTCTTCCGCTCGACCGCACGGTCGTCACGGGAGAGGAAGCCGGCCTTCTTCAGCGCCGGGCGGTTGTTCTCGACGTCGGCCTCGTTCAGGGCGCGGGCGACACCGAGGCGCAGGGCGCCGGCCTGGCCGGAGACGCCGCCACCCGCGATGCGGGCGATCACGTCGTAGCGGTTGTCGAGCTCGAGCACCTTGAAGGGCTCGTTGACTTCCTGCTGGTGGACCTTGTTCGGGAAGTAGTCCTCGAGCGTACGCCCGTTGATCTTCCACTTGCCGGTGCCCGGGACGATCCGGACGCGGGCGATGGCGTTCTTGCGACGGCCCAGGCCGGCGGCCGGCTGCGGGTCGCCGAAGCGCGACGCGAGGGACTCGGAGGTGTAGTCACCCTCGACGACCTCGGTCTCGGTGGTGTACTCCTCGACGCCCTCGAACTCGTCGACGGGGGTCTCAGGGGTGGTCTCGGCCACGATGCTCCTCAGATTTCTTTCGTTCTTAGGGGGTGTGGCCGGAACTACTGCGCGACCTGGGTGATCTCGAACGGGACCGGCTGCTGGGCAGCGTGCGGGTGGTTCTCGCCCGCGTAGACCTTCAGCTTCGAGAGCATCTGACGGCCCAGGGAGTTCTTGGGGATCATGCCCTTGATGGCCTTCTCGACGGCCTTCTCGGGGTTCTTCTCCAGAAGCTCGTCGTAACGGACGGAGCGCAGACCACCCGGGTAGCCGGAGTGGCGGTACGCCATCTTCTGGGTCTTCTTGTTGCCGGACAGGTGGACCTTGTCGGCGTTGATGATGATGACGAAGTCGCCCATGTCCATGTGGGGGGCGTAGACCGGCTTGTGCTTGCCTCGCAGGAGGTTCGCAGCCGTCGTCGCCAGACGGCCCAGGACGATGTCCTGCGCGTCGATGATGTGCCACTGGCGAGTGACATCGCCGGGCTTGGGGCTGTACGTACGCACTTCGTAGCCTTCGCTTCTTCAGTGGATGGAGTCCAGACACACCTGAAGCGATCATGCAGCTGGGGCACACACTGCCGGGACACCGCCCGTATGCAAGCCACTGGTAACTGCTCCAGGGAACCGCGTAAGGCCCCTCCGCGTGAGAACGACGAAGCCAATACGCATAACAAACCAGAAGCGTACCCGGGCGCCCCCGGGCGGGTCAAAACGCGCCCGGACCACCCCCGTCGTACGCCCCCCGGGATCAGCGCGCCCGCTCCACCCGCCGCTCGTCCCACACCGGCTCGGTCGTCTCGCGCACCACGCCGTCGGACCCGAAGACCAGGTAGCGGTCGAAGCTCTTGGCGAACCAGCGGTCGTGGGTGACGGCGAGGACCGTGCCCTCGTAGGACTCCAGGCCGTCCTGGAGGGCCTCGGCGGACTCCAGGTCCAGGTTGTCCGTGGGCTCGTCGAGGAGGAGCGCCGTGGTGCCGGCCAGCTCCAGGAGGAGGATCTGGAAGCGGGCCTGCTGGCCGCCGGAGAGCTTGTCGAAGGCCTGGTCGCCCTGCCGCTCCAGCTCGTACCGGCGCAGCATGGACATGGCCGCGCCCCGGTCCTTGGCGTGCTCGGTCCACAGGATGTCGACGAGCGGGCGCCCGGCCAGCTCGGGGTGGGCGTGGGTCTGCGCGAAGTGCCCGGGGACGACCCGCGCGCCCAGCTTCCACACGCCCGTGTGCGCCACCGACCCGTCACCGGCGAGCAGCCGCAGGAAGTGGGACTTGCCGGAGCCGTTCGAGCCGAGGACGGCGACCCGCTCCCCGTAGAAGATCTCCAGCGAGAAGGGCTTCATCAGCCCGGTGAGCTCAAGGTTCTCGCAGGTCACGGCACGGACGCCGGTCCGGCCGCCGCGCAGCCGCATCCGGATGTCCTGCTCGCGCGGCGGCTCCGGCGGCGGGCCGGCCTCCTCGAACTTCCGCAGCCGGGTCTGGGCGGCGGCGTACCGGGACGCCATCTCGTGGCTGACCGCGGCCGCCTGCCGCAGGTTGACGACCAGCTTCTTCAGCTGCGCGTGCTTCTCCTCCCAGCGCCGCTTCAGCTCCTCGAAGCGGGCGAACCGCTCCCGCCGGGCCTCGTGGAAGGTGTCGAAGCCGCCGCCGTGCACCCACACGTCGGAGCCGGCCGCGCCGGGCTCCACCGCGATGATCTTCTGCGCGGCCCGGGAGAGCAGCTCCCGGTCGTGGGAGATGAAGAGCACCGTCTTGCGGGTCTCCCGCAGCCGCTCCTCCAGCCACCGCTTGCCCGGCACGTCCAGGTAGTTGTCCGGCTCGTCGAGGAGCAGCACCTCGTCGGTGCCGCGCAGCAGCGACTCCAGGACGAGCCGCTTCTGCTCCCCGCCGGAGAGCGTCCGCACCTGCCGGAACTGCGCCTTCTCGTACGGCACGCCGAGCGCGGCCATGGTGCAGATGTCCCACAGCGTCTCGGCCTCGTACCCCTGCACCTCCGCCCAGTCGGCGAGCGCCTGCGCGTACTTCATCTGCGCGGCCTCGTCGTCGACGGTCATGATCAGGTGCTCGGCCTCGTCGACCGCCTTCGCCGCCTCCCGGATCCGCGGGTGCGCCACGGAGACGAGCAGGTCGCGGACGGTCGACTCGTCCCGCACGGAGCCGATGAACTGCGGCATCACGCCGAGCCCGCCACTGACGGTGACGGAGCCGCCGTGCGGCTGGAGGTCTCCCGCGATCATCCGCAGGAGGGTGGTCTTGCCGGCGCCGTTGGCCCCGACCAGCGCGACGACCGCGCCCTCCCCGACCCGGAAGGAGGCGTCCCCGAGGAGGACCCTCCCGTCGGGAAGGTAGTACTCCAGATGCGCGGCCTCGACATGTCCCATGGAGTGCATTGTCGCCGCCCGCGTCGGCTTCTCCCAAGCGGTTTAGGATGCGCGGCATGAGCTTTGGGGGACCGCAGTGGCCGCAGGAGCCGCAGCAACAGGGGCAGCAGGGGCAGCAGGGGTACGGACAGCGGCCCGGCTACGGGTACCCGCAGCAGCCGGGGCCGTACGGACAGCAGCAGCCGCAGCACGGGTACGGCTATCCGCCGCCGCAGGACCCCTTCGCGGGCGGACAGGGCGACGGCACCCCCGACTGGGGCGCCCTCGCGGCCGCCTCCGAGGCCGGCAGCCGCCGCAAGCGCCGCCTGGTGGTCGCGGGCGGGGTCGTCGCCACCCTCGCCGTGGGCGCGGTCGTCGCGACCGCCGTCGTGGCCACCAACAAGAAGAACGAGGAGGCCAAGAACGGCGGCCCGACCCCCACGGTCTCGGCCACCGCGACGGCCTCCCCCACCCCCGCGCCGACCTTCTCCTCGGTCGCCCCGCCGCCCCCGCCGGACCCGAAGGACTACATCACCGACCCGAAGAAGGACCGGGCGCCGCTGACCGCCGAGGGCCTCTTCCCCGGCAAGAAGCTCACCATGTACGGCCGCCCCTACAAGAAGGGCGCGACCTCCTCGACGACGAACTGCGTCTCGGTCACCCAGGGCGCGCTCGGCTCGGTGCTGAAGAAGAACGGCTGTCAGCGGGTGGTGCGCGCCACCTACGTCAGGGACGGCGTGGCGGTCACCGTCGGCGTCGCCGTCTTCCCCTCGGAGAAGGCCGCCCTGGCCGCGAAGAAGCAGGCCAGCGGCGGCATCGCCCCCCTCGCCGGCGCGGGCGTGGGGAACTTCTGCCACGCGACGGTCTGCCTCCGCCGCTCGAACTCGGTCGGCCGCTACGCCTACTTCACCCAGGCGGGCTTCACCGACGGCACCAAGGTCACCACGGAGGACACGTCCGTCTTCCGGGCCAGCGACGACCTGGGCACCTTCGCCTTCAACCAGATCTACGCCCGCGGCAAGAGCCAGGCGAAGGCCGCCGCCCCGGTACCGCCGCAGTAGCTGCGGGGCCGCCGCGCAGGCTCAGCAGCAGCCCGCGACGCCCGGGAGGGTGCGCTTGTTGCGGGCCTCGCGGCTGCGGGCGGCGAGCTGGTCGTCGGCCGGGTAGCCGACCTCTTCGAGGGTGAGGCCGTGGGGCCGCACGACGTGCACCGCGGAGTCCCGGACGCCGGCGGCCAGCACCTTGCCCGGCCACTCCACCGGCCGGTGCCCGTCGCCGACGAAGAGCAGCGCGCCGACCAGCGAGCGGACCATGTTGTGGCAGAAGGCGTCGGCCTTGACCGTGGCCTCCAGGACGCCGTCGGGCCGCCGCTCCCAGCGCAGCTCCTGAAGGGTGCGGATGGTCGTCGCGCCCTCCCGCTTCTTGCAGTACGCGGCGAAGTCGTGCTCGCCGACCAGCGCCGCCGCGGCCTCGTTCATGGCGTCCATGTCGAGCGTCCAGTCGTGCCACAGCACGTGCCCGCGCAGCAGCGGGTCGACGCCGCCGGGGTGGTCGGTGACCCGGTACGCGTACCGCCGCCAGATCGCCGAGAAACGCGCGTTGAAGCCCGCGGGGGCCTCGGCCACGCTCCACACCCGCACGTCGTGCGGGAGCCGCCCGGCGAGCCGCCGGAGCAGCTTCTCGCGGTGCTCCTCCCACAGCCCCTCCGGCAGGTCCACGTGGGCGACCTGCCCGCGCGCGTGCACCCCGGCGTCGGTCCGGCCGGCGACGGTCAGCTCGTACGTCTCCGGGGACCGCGTCACGGTCCTCAGCGCGTCCTCGATCTCGCCCTGCACGGTCCGCTGCCCGCGGGCCTGCTTGGCCCAGCCGGAGAAGTCCCTGCCGTCGTACGAAAGGTCGAGCCGTACCCGTACGAACCCGGGCTGCACGTCATCACTCACCAGAAAATCCTCTCAGACACACGGGAACGGGCCCGCACCCCAGGGGGTGCGGGCCCGTCCGCGAGAAACGTCGCGGGAACGCTTACGCGTCCTTCGCCTCGTCCTCGGTCGCCTCGACGGCGGCGGCCTCGTCGGCCTCCTTGACGGCGCGCTTGGTGGCGGCCTCGGCCTCGGCGACGGTCGCCTTCTTGGCGATCTCGCCCTCGACCAGCTCGATCACGGCCATCGGGGCGTTGTCGCCACGACGGTTGCCGATCTTGGTGATGCGGGTGTAACCGCCGGGACGCTCCGAGTAGCGCGGGGCGATCTCGGTGAAGAGGGTGTGGACGACGCCCTTGTCGGTGATCGTCTGCAGCACCAGGCGACGGTTGTGGATGTCGCCCTTCTTCGCCTTGGTGATCAGGCGCTCGGCGACCGGACGCAGGCGGCGGGCCTTGGCCTCGGTCGTCGTGATGCGGCCGTGCTCGAAGAGCGACTTCGCCAGGTTGGCGAGGAGCAGCTTCTCGTGCGCGGCGGAACCGCCGAGGCGGGCACCCTTGGTGGGACGCGGCATTGGTGTTTCTCCTAGTGTCTGCCCCGGCCGTGTCAGGTACCGGAGTCAGTGTCCGAGCAGGCGGTTACCTGTCGGAGACCGGGGCGTACGCCCCGGGAAGGGGAGCGGGGAACTGCGCGAACAGCCACAGTCCACCCGCACCCGAGTACGGACCCGAAGGCCCGAGCCCTCAGTACTGCTCGGTCTCGACGAACCCGGCGTCCGCGTCGTCGTCGGCGCCGAAGGCGTCCGCCGCGGCGGTCGGGTCGAATCCGGGCGGGCTGTCCTTGAGCGCGAGGCCCATGCCGGCCAGCTTCGCCTTGACCTCGTCGATCGACTTCGCACCGAAGTTGCGGATGTCGAGCAGGTCGGCCTCGGAGCGCGCCACGAGCTCACCCACGGAGTGGATGCCCTCGCGCTTGAGGCAGTTGTAGGAGCGGACGGTGAGCTCCAGCTCCTCGATCGGCAGCGCGAGGTCGGCGGCGAGGGCGGCGTCCGTCGGGGACGGGCCCATGTCGATGCCCTCGGCGTCGATGTTCAGCTCGCGGGCGAGACCGAACAGCTCGACCAGGGTCTTGCCGGCGGACGCCATGGCGTCGCGCGGGCGCATGGCCTGCTTGGTCTCGACGTCGACGATGAGCTTGTCGAAGTCGGTGCGCTGCTCGACTCGGGTCGCCTCGACCTTGTAGGTGACCTTGAGGACCGGCGAGTAGATGGAGTCGACCGGGATGCGGCCGATCTCCTGGCCCACCTGCTTGTTCTGGACGGCGGAGACGTAGCCGCGACCGCGCTCGACGGTCAGCTCCATCTCCAGCTTGCCCTTGGCGTTCAGGGTCGCCAGGACGAGGTCGGGGTTGTGCACCTCGACACCGGCCGGGGGCGCGATGTCGGCGGCGGTGACCAGACCCGGGCCCTGCTTGCGCAGGTACATCACGACCGGCTCGTCGTGCTCCGAGGAGACGACCAGCTGCTTGATGTTGAGGATGAGGTCGGTGACGTCCTCCTTGACGCCCGGCACGGTGGTGAACTCGTGCAGGACGCCGTCGATGCGGATGCTGGTGACGGCGGCACCCGGGATCGAGGAGAGGAGGGTACGACGGAGGCTGTTGCCGAGGGTGTAGCCGAAGCCCGGCTCCAGCGGCTCGATCACGAACCGGGAGCGGAACTCGTCGACGACCTCTTCGGTCAGCGACGGACGCTGAGCGATAAGCATGTGTGTTCCTTCATTCGTGGACGCCCACTATTTGACGCCCGACGGGGGTCTTGCGGTACTGCGTACTGCAAGGGTACGGGCGGCACGCCCCCCGGAGGGGGCGCACCGCCCGAATGCCCAGGTCAAGCAGGCGACGCGTCAGACGCGGCGGCGCTTGGGGGGACGGCAGCCGTTGTGCGGCGTGGGGGTGACGTCCTGGATCGAGCCGACCTCGAGGCCGGTGGCCTGGAGGGAGCGGATCGCGGTCTCACGGCCGGAGCCGGGACCCTTGACGAAGACGTCGACCTTGCGCATGCCGTGCTCCTGCGCGCGGCGGGCGGCCGACTCGGCGGCCATCTGCGCGGCGAAGGGGGTGGACTTGCGCGAGCCCTTGAAGCCGACGTGGCCGGCGGAGGCCCAGGAGATCACGTTGCCGGACGGGTCCGTGATCGAGACGATCGTGTTGTTGAACGTGCTCTTGATGTGCGCGTGGCCGTGAGCGACGTTCTTCTTTTCCTTGCGGCGCACCTTCTTGGCAGCGCCCTGACGTCCCTTGGGGGGCATCTCTTAACTCCTACGGGAGGTGGTCGGTCCTACAGCGAAGACCGCTTGGTCAAGCGTCCGCTGAGGACTACTTCTTGCCCGGCTTCTTCTTGCCGGCGATGGCGCGACGCGGGCCCTTGCGGGTACGAGCGTTCGTGCTGGTGCGCTGACCGCGGACGGGCAGGCCACGACGGTGGCGCAGGCCCTGGTAGCAGCCGATCTCGACCTTGCGGCGGATGTCGGCGGCGATCTCGCGGCGGAGGTCACCCTCGGTCTGGAGGTTGGCGTCCACGTACTCGCGGATCTTGACGAGGTCTTCCTCGGCAAGGTCGCGGACACGGGTGGACGGGTTCACGCCGGTCGCGGCGAGGATCTCCTCGGACCGGGTGCGCCCGATGCCGAAGACGTAGGTGAGTGCGACCACCACACGCTTCTCGCGCGGGATGTCAACACCGGAAACGCGTGCCATTCAATGGCTCCTGTGTGTTCGGGGGTCTGCCGCAGAACCGCTCCCGACCGCCGTACGAGGTACGAATCGGGTCCCCGGCCCCCGCCGGAGGTGCCGTCAGCCGTGGATCACGGCCGGACGGGTTCTGCGTATGTACACGTGTTGCTATGCGTCGCGCGAAGAACTGCGAGATGCAGGTCGGTCGGCGTGCGTCAGCCCTGGCGCTGCTTGTGGCGCAGGTTGTCGCAGATGACCATGACCCGGCCGTGACGGCGGATCACCTTGCACTTGTCGCAGATCTTCTTGACGCTCGGCTTGACCTTCATGGGATGTGAGGTTCTCCGGGTCAGTGCCACCACCCGCGCGGAAGGCGGGTACGGGCAAGATCTACTTGTACCGGTAGACGATCCGGCCGCGCGTCAGGTCGTACGGAGACAGCTCCACGACGACCCGGTCGTCCGGGAGGATGCGGATGTAGTGCATACGCATCTTTCCGGAGATGTGCGCGAGGACCTTGTGACCGTTCTGGAGCTCCACCCTGAACATGGCGTTCGGCAGGGACTCGATCACGGTGCCCTCGATCTCGATGGCACCTTGCTTCTTGGCCACGCTTCGCCCTTCGAATCGGCTACCTTGATCGACTCTCGCACTCCGGTGCGGACACACGGGTACACGAGAGCCGACGCATCAGTCTACGCCAGGCCCTCCCAAAAGACGAATCGGGAGAGTGTGCCCAGCGCGGAAGATCCTTACTCCGCCGGGATTCCGCCGCTCACGCCAGCGGGTCGGGCGCGGCGGTGATGCCCAGTTCCGCCAGCTTCGCCCTGCCGCCGTCGACGGCGGTGAGGACCAGGGGGCCGTCCTCCGTGAGGGCGACGCTGTGCTCCCAGTGGGAGGACCAGGTGCCGTCGGTGGTGACGACGGTCCAGTCGTCCTCCAGGACCTCCGTGCGCGGCGTGCCGAGGGAGACCATCGGCTCGATCGCCAGGCAGAAGCCGGGGACCAGCTTGGGGCCCTTGCCGCGCTTGCGGGAGACGTAGTTCAGGAGGTGCGGGTCCATGTGCATCTCGGTGCCGATGCCGTGGCCGCCGTAGTCCTCGACGATGCCGTACTTCCCGAGGCTGTGGTCGCCGACCGCCGGCCGCGGCTGGCGCTTGATGTAGGACTCGATCGCCTTCGAGATGTCCACCAGCCGGTTGCCCACCCGCATCGCGGCGATGCCGGCCCACATCGACTCCTCGGTCACCCGGGAGAGCTCGATCAGCTCCGGGGCGTGACCGGTGCCGACGAAGGCGGTGTACGCGGCGTCGCCGTGCCAGCCGTCGACGATCGCGCCGCAGTCGATCGAGATGATGTCGCCGTCCTTGAGGACGGTCTTCTCGTCGGGGATGCCGTGGACGACGACCTCGTTGACCGAGGTGCAGATGGTCGCGGGGAAGCCGCCGTAACCGAGGAAGTTCGACTTCGCCCCGTGGTCGGCGATCACCTTGCGCGCGACCTCGTCGAGGTCCCGGGTGGTGGCGCCGGGCACGGCGGCCTCACGGGTCGCCGCGTGGATGGCGGCGACGACCAGCCCCGCCTCGCGCATCTTCGCGATCTGCTCGGGGGTCTTGATCTGCACCATCGTGGCCGGGGCCTTTCCATCGAGTACGGGGAACAGAACAACGATACGGCCGCGGCGCCCGTCAGGGGCACCGCGGCCGTACCGCGTGAGCGTGGGGTTACTTCTTCAGCGCGTCCATCGCGCGCGCCGTGACCTCGTCCACCTTGCCGAGCGCGGAGATCGTCACGACCAGGTTCTGCGCCCGGTAGTAGTCGATGATCGGCTCGGTCTCCGTGTGGTAGACCTCCAGGCGCCGGCGGACGGTCTCCTCGGAGTCGTCCTCGCGCTGGTAGAGCTCGCCGCCGCAGACGTCGCAGACGCCCTCGGTCTTCGGAGCGTTGTACGTCACGTGGTACACGTGCGCGGAGTCGTTGCGGCAGATGCGGCGGCCCGCGATCCGCTTCACGACCTCGTCCTCGGGGACCTCCAGGTCCAGGACCGCGTCGAGCTGGACGCCACCCTCCTTGAGGATGTCGTCCAGGGCCTCGGCCTGGGCCACGTTGCGCGGGAACCCGTCGAGCAGGAAGCCGCCCTCGGCGTCCGACTGCTCCATGCGGTCCTTGGCCATCCCGATCGTCACGGAGTCCGGTACGAGCTGACCGGCCTTCATGTACGACTGCGCCTCCTGGCCCAGCGCCGTGCCCTGCGAGATGTTGGCACGGAACAGGTCACCCGTGGAGATGTGCGGGATGGCCAGGTTCTGGGCAAGGTACGCGGCCTGCGTTCCCTTGCCGGCCCCGGGCGGTCCGACGAGGACGATTCGCATCAGCGGAGGAACCCTTCGTAATTGCGCTGCTGGAGCTGGCTCTCGATCTGCTTCACGGTCTCCAGCCCGACACCCACGATGATGAGGATGCTCGTTCCACCGAAGGGGAAGTTGGCATTGGCACCGCCGAAGCCTGCCAACGCCATCGTCGGCACAAGAGCGATCAGACCCAAGTACAGCGAGCCCGGCCAAGTGATCCGGTTGAGCACGTAGCTCAAGTACTCGGCAGTAGGTCGACCAGCCCGGATACCCGGGATGAAGCCACCATACTTCTTCATGTTGTCGGCGACTTCCTCGGGGTTGAACGAGATCGCCACGTAGAAGAAGGCGAAGAACACGATCAGGAGGAAGTACGTGGCGATGTAGTAGGGGTGGTCACCCTTGACGAAGTGGGCTTCGATCCAGGTCTTCCACCCGGCGGTGGAGTCCGAGAACTGCGCGACCAGGGCCGGGATGTAGAGCAGCGACGACGCGAAGATGACAGGAATCACACCCGCCTGGTTCACCTTCAGCGGGATGTACGTGGACGTACCGCCGTAGGAACGCCGGCCGATCATGCGCTTCGCGTACTGCACCGGGATGCGGCGCTGGGCCTGCTCGACGAAGACGACGAGGGCCACCATCACGAAGCCGACCAGGATGACGACGCCGAACTCGATCCAGCCCTGGGCGAGCTTGCCGCTCTTCTTGATGGCCCACAGGGCGCTCGGGAAGCCGGCGGCGATCGAGATGAACATCAGGATCGACATGCCGTTGCCGATGCCGCGGTCGGTGATGAGCTCACCGAGCCACATGACGACGGCGGTGCCCGCGGTCATCGTGATGACCATGGTGGCGATCGTGAAGATCGACGGGTCCGGGACGACCTGGTTGGCGACGGAGCAGCCGCTGAAGAGCGCGCCGCTCTTGGCGGTGGCGACGAGGCCGGTGCCCTGGAGGATGGCGAGGGCCACGGTCAGGTACCGGGTGTACTGCGTGATCTTCGCGGTACCGGCCTGTCCCTCCTTCTTGAGGGCTTCGAGGCGCGGGATCACGACAGTCAGCAGCTGGAGAATGATGCTCGCCGTGATGTACGGCATGATGCCGAGCGCGAAGATGGTGATCTGCAGCAGCGCACCGCCACTGAACATCTGCATCAGGCCGAACAGGCTGTTGTCGCCCTCGCTGGCCTGCTTGACACACATCTGCACGGCCTCGTAGCTGATGCCGGGGACGGGGACGTGCGCCCCGAGCCGGTACAGCACGATGATGCCGAGTGTGAAGAGCAGCTTCTTGCGCAGGTCGGGCGTCTTGAACGTCCGGGCGAACGCGGTGAGCACGGTGCCTCCTGCGACCCCCGCGTAGCGCGCGTGAGGGCAACGGTCAATTGTGGATGATGAGCAGGTACAGAAGACGGCAGTCCTGTGTACCTACCACAGACTGCCGGGGACGCTAACAGCGGATACCATACCCGGCTGCCGAGTCCAGCGGAAACGTCTCCATCAGGCCGCGGGACCCCGAATCTCACGGGGCCCGCCCCGGCACACCCCTCCTTTCGTCGGGGGTGCGGCCGACCATCGGCCGGGATGACACTCCCCCGGCGCCCTCAGAAGACTGGGGACCAGAGGCTCCCGACGACCACGGGAGCCGGCCCGTCTTCCGTACCTGGGGGAAACACCGATGAAGAAGTCCATGGCAGCCGCCTCCGCCTGCGCCGCCGCGCTCCTGCTGGCGGCGCCGGCCACCGCCTCGGCCGCCGAGCCCGCCGCGCGCCCCGCCGAGCGGACCGCGGTCGTGCAGTCGGACGCCTCCGCCACCGCCGCCGCGGCCACCTGCAACCTCAAGCTGAGCAAGCCGTGGAAGGAGAACCGGGCGCGCACGGGCATCACCAACTACTCCCGCGGCACCTACCAGACCGTCAACAACTGCAGCGGCTTCACCCTCGGCGCCACCCTGCAGTACCACCGCTGGCACGGCTGGTCCGGCCTCGCCAGCGCGAGCTGGGTCGGCAACCGCTCCGTCCGCACCCTCGAGTGGAAGTGCCAGGGCAAGGGCACCTTCACGTACCGGATGTTCGGCACCGTGCGCGGCGGCAGCAACGGCGAGGAGCCGCGCGTCGGCCGCGGCTCGGGCCCCCAGAACCGGTTCACCTGCTGACCCGTCCCCCGCGCGGGGTCCCTCCCCGCGGACAGGGGCCGCTCATGTCCTCATGAGCGGCCCCTGTCCGTCGTCCCACGACCACCCGAACGATCACACGAACGGATCAGGACCAGTCAGCGTGAAGAAGTCGCAGTGGGCAGGCGCGGCGGGAGCCGTCCTCGTGGTCGCCGCCGTGGCGGCCGGAGTGGCGGCGGGCACGGACCTCGGCACGGACGCCGGGACGGCGCCAGCCGACCGGGGTGCCGTCGGCGCGGCGCCGTCCTTCACCCGCATCGCCTTCGACGAGGCCGTGCTGATCGGCCCCGCGGGGGACGGCACCGCGGCACGGCACGTCGAGATGCACGTCGAGCACCTGGACGGCGCGGTCAGGACGCTCCGCGTGGTCACCACCTCCGCCGGGAAGGTGACGGAGGAGCGCCTCTGGGAAGCCGGCCGGCCCGAGACCATCACCGTGCGCGACTGGCGGTCGTGCCGCGCGGTGACGGAGGAGACCCCGCAGCCGCGGCCGAGCCGGGTCGACGTGATCACCGACGAGCTCTTCGGTCCCGTCGCCGTCCCGCCCGCCGCCCGGCGGGAGCCGGACGGCACCCGGCGGTGGTCCACCACGGCCGGCCTGGTCACCACCGCGTACGCGGACGCCGGCGGCCGCTATCCCGACCGACGGGTCACGATCAAGGGCCCGGACGGACAGATCGGCTCGGTGATCACCGGCACCCGGCTCGACCGGGCGGGCGCGCTTCCGGCCTGGCGCCCCGGCTGGCAGGACTGCCGCCCCGCCGGCACCGCCTGACCGTTCCCCTTTATTCACCCCTGGCGCCGGCCCTTCTGTCATTACACTCGCAACCGACCGGAAGGAACAGCGGGGCGGTGGCGGGGGACATCGCCATGCACCGCCCCCGGACCACGTCCCAAACGGGGGGATATGAACACGCAGACAGGCGCCCACGTCCTGGTCGTCGACGACAGGCCGACGCAGGTGGCCGGGATCCAGCGGATCGTCGAAGAGTTCGCGTACGTAACAAGCATCAGCACGGCCACGGGTCCGGGCCTGTACGAGGCGGTGTCCGCCGGGGCCCCGGACATCGTCCTGCTCGGCCCCGCCCGGATCCCCGACAGCGCGCCGGCCGTCCTCACCCGCCTGCAGCGCGTCTCGCGCGGCTCGCGGGTCATCGTCTTCGGGCAGGCGGCCCGGTCCTTGATGAACGCCTCCAGCATCTCCGCGGGTCTCCACGGCTTCCTGCCGGACGACGCGACCCCGCAGGACTTCGACCGCGCCTTCTCCGCGGCGCTGGCCGGCTTCATCTACTTCCCCCGGAGCATGGCCGAGGAGCTGACCGGCCCGCGGCTGCGCTTTCCGCAGCTCACCGCGCGGGAGCAGGCCGTGCTCGACCTGCTCTCCGACGGCCTGACCAACCAGCGCATCGCGCGGATGCTCGGCATCAAGGAGACGACGGTCAAGATGTACGTGACCCAGGTCCTCGCCAAGCTCGGGGTCGAGAGCCGGCTCCAGGCCGGTCTCACGGCGAGGGGCCTGATCCCCGCCGCCGCCTGAGCCGCCCGGTCCGGCCCGGTCCGGTCCGGTCCGGTCCGAGGAGGATCCCGGGCACGAAAAAAGCCTGGCCGACACCCCGGAGGGTGCCGGCCAGGCTTTCGTCTACGTCAGACCGGAGCTCAGACGAGCTCGGTGACGGTGCCGCCGGCGGCGGTGATCTTCTCCTTGGCGGAGCCGGAGACGGCGTCGACCGTCACCTGCAGCGCCACGGAGACCTCGCCGGTGCCGAGCACCTTGACGAGCTGGTTCTTGCGCACCGCGCCCTTGGCGACCAGGTCGGCCACCGTGACCTCGCCACCCTGCGGGTAGAGCGCGGCCAGCTTGTCCAGGTTCACGACCTGGTACTCGGTGCGGAACGGGTTCTTGAAGCCCTTGAGCTTCGGGAGACGCATGTGGAGGGGCATCTGCCCACCCTCGAAGCGCTCCGGAACCTGGTAGCGGGCCTTGGTGCCCTTGGTACCACGACCGGCCGTCTTACCCTTCGACGCCTCACCACGACCCACACGGGTCTTGGCGGTCTTGGCGCCCGGGGCGGGACGGAGGTTGTGGATCTTGAGCGGGTTGTTCTCCGCCATGATCAGTCGACCTCCTCAACCGTCACGAGGTGGCGGACGGTGTGCACCATGCCGCGGAACTCGGGGCGGTCCTCCTTGACGACCACGTCGTTCAGGCGCTTGAGCCCGAGCGAACGCAGGGTGTCGCGGTGGTTCTGCTTGCTGCCGATGTACGACTTCGTCTGCGTGATCTTGAGGCGAGCCATTACGCACCCGCCCCAGCACGCGCACGGAGCAGAGCCGCGGGAGCGACGTCCTCGAGCGGCAGACCGCGGCGGGCCGCGATCTCCTCGGGACGCTGCAGGCCCTTCAGGGCCTCCACGGTCGCGTGCACGATGTTGATCGCGTTGTCGGAGCCGAGCGACTTCGACAGGATGTCGTGGACGCCGGCGCACTCCAGGACGGCGCGCACCGGGCCACCGGCGATCACACCGGTACCGGGGGAAGCCGGCTTGAGCAGGACGACGCCCGCGGCCTTCTCACCCTGGATCGGGTGCGGGATGGTGCCCTGGATACGGGGGACCTTGAAGAAGTGCTTCTTGGCCTCCTCCACACCCTTGGCGATGGCGGCCGGCACCTCCTTGGCCTTGCCGTAACCGACACCCACGGTGCCGTCACCGTCGCCCACCACGACCAGCGCGGTGAAGCTGAAGCGACGACCACCCTTCACAACCTTGGCGACGCGGTTGATCGCGACAACGCGCTCAACGTACGCGGTCTTCTCGGCGGCGGCAGCGCCACCGTCGCGGCCCTTCCGGTCCCGCCGCTCGCCGCCACCGGCACCGCTGCCGCGGCGCTGGGGTCCAGCCATTGGAATACCTCTCTCTGTTACGTCCGTTAGTCCCGGAACCGGGGCTTAGAACTTCAGCCCGGCTTCGCGGGCGGCGTCAGCCAGAGCGGCAATGCGCCCGGCGTACCTGTTGCCACCACGGTCGAACACGACGGCCTCGACACCGGCGGCCTTGGCGCGCTCGGCGACCAGGGCGCCGACCTGCTGGGCCTGCGAGGACTTCGAGCCCTCGCCACCGCGGATCGAAGCGTCCAGGTGGGACGCCGACGCCAGGGTGTGACCCTTCAGGTCATCGATGACCTGCGCGGTGATACCGCGGTTGGAACGCGTCACGACGAGACGCGGACGCTCCGCCGTACCCGACACGTTCTTGCGGATGCGCAGGTGACGACGCGCCTTCGCGGCGCGCTTGTAAGCGTCGCCCTTGGCGATCTTGACACCGTATGCCATGGCTTACTTACCAGCCTTTCCGACCTTGCGGCGGATGACCTCGCCCGCGTACTTGACGCCCTTGGCCTTGTACGGGTCGGGCTTCCGCAGCTTGCGGATGTTCGCGGCGACCTCGCCGACCTTCTGCTTGTCGATGCCCTCGACCGAGAACTTGGTCGGCGACTCGACCTTGAAGGAGATGCCCTCGGGGGCCTCCACCAGGATCGGGTGGCTGTAGCCGAGCTGGAACTCCAGGTCGGAGCCCTTCGCGGCCACGCGGTAACCGACACCGCTGATCTCGAGCGCCTTGACGTACCCCTGGGTCACACCGGTGATCATGTTGGCCACCAGCGTGCGGGACAGGCCGTGGAGGGCCTTGTTCTGACGCTCGTCGTTCGGACGGGTGACGTTCAGAACGCCGTCCTCGCCCTTGACGATCTCGATCGGCGCGGCGACGGTGTGGGTCAGGGTGCCCTTGGAACCCTTCACCGTGACCGTGCGGCCCTCGATGGTGACGTCCACGCCGGCGGGAACCGTGATGGGGAGCTTGCCGATTCGCGACATTGGCTTTTCCTCCGTTCCCGACTACCAGACGTAGGCGAGGACTTCCCCACCCACGCCCTTCTTCTGAGCCTGCTGGCCGGTCAGGAGACCGTGGGACGTGGAGATGATCGCCACGCCCAGGCCGCCGAGGACCTTCGGCAGGTTGGTGGACTTCGCGTAAACCCGGAGGCCCGGCTTCGAGATCCGCTTGATGCCCGCGATGGAGCGCTCACGGTTCGGACCGAACTTCAGGTCGATGACGAGGTTCTTGCCGACCTCGGCGTCCTCGACCTTCCAGCCCGTGATGAAGCCCTCCTGCTGGAGGATTTCCGCGATGTGAGACTTGATCTTGCTGTGCGGCATCGTCACGGTGTCGTGGTACGCCGAGTTCGCGTTACGCAGACGCGTGAGCATGTCTGCGATCGGATCAGTCATGGTCATGAATTGGCCTTCGGCCTCTCTCGCCGGGGTTTCCTGGTGCACCATCCCTCTCCCCGATCCGAGACGGGGCGGGTGCGGTGCGGTGGACCTACGGCGTAGTAAGTCGTACGGGCGGCGGACGCCCAACCCCACTAGCCTAAGCCATACGGGGGTGGGAGTCCGCCAACCCAATGCCTACCGAGAGACTCCGGTCATTCCTCAACGCCCGTGGGGCGAGGGGGAATTACCAGGAGCTCTTGGTCACGCCCGGCAGCTCGCCACGGTGAGCCATCTCACGGAGGCACACGCGGCACAGGCCGAACTTGCGGTACACGGAGTGGGGGCGACCGCAGCGCTGGCAGCGGGTGTACGCACGCACACCGAACTTGGGCTTACGGGCAGCCTTCGCGATGAGAGCCTTCTTCGCCATCTCGCTTACGCCTCCTTGAACGGGAAGCCGAGGTGACGCAGAAGGGCACGGCCCTCGTCGTCGTTGGTCGCCGTGGTCACCACGGTGATGTCCATACCCCGGACACGGTCGATCTTGTCCTGGTCGATCTCGTGGAACATGACCTGCTCCGTGAGACCGAAGGTGTAGTTGCCACGGCCGTCGAACTGCTTCGGGGACAGGCCGCGGAAGTCGCGGATGCGCGGCAGCGCCAGCGACAGGGTGCGGTCCAGGAACTCCCACATGCGGTCGCCGCGGAGGGTGACGTGCGCACCGATCGGCTGGCCCTCACGCAGCTTGAACTGCGCGATGGACTTGCGGGCCTTGGTGACGGCCGGCTTCTGACCGGTGATCGTGGTGAGGTCGCGGATGGCGCCCTCGATCAGCTTCGAGTCACGGGCGGCGTCGCCGACACCCATGTTGACCACGATCTTCACGAGGCCGGGGATCTGCATGACGTTCTCGTACTTGAACTCGTCACGCAGCTTGCCCGCGATCTCCTCGCGGTACTTCGTCTTGAGACGCGGAGTGGTGGTAGCCATCAGATGTCCTCACCCGTCCGCTTGGCAACGCGGATCTTGTTGCCCTCGTCGTCGAAGCGGTAACCGACACGCGTGACGACCTTCTTGCCGTCCTTCTCCACGACCAGCTGGACGTTGGAGACGTGGACCGGGGCCTCGGTGGTCACGATGCCGCCGGCCTGGTTCGGGCCGGCCTTGGTGTGCTTCTTGACCCGGTTGACACCCTCGACGAGGACGCGGGACTCGGCGGGGTAGGCCGCGATGACCTTGCCCTGCTTGCCCTTGTCCTTGCCGGTGATGACCTGGACCAGGTCGCCCTTCTTGATCTTCATGCTTACAGCACCTCCGGCGCGAGCGAGATGATCTTCATGAACTTCTTCTCGCGCAGCTCACGGCCGACGGGGCCGAAGATACGGGTGCCGCGAGGGTCGCCGTCGTTCTTCAGAATGACGGCGGCGTTCTCGTCGAAGCGGATGTACGAGCCGTCCTGGCGGCGGCGCTCCTTGACGGTGCGAACGATGACCGCCTTGACGACGTCACCCTTCTTCACGTTGCCACCGGGGATCGCGTCCTTGACGGTGGCGACGATGACGTCACCGATGCCCGCGTAGCGGCGACCCGAGCCACCGAGAACACGGATGCAAAGGATCTCCTTGGCACCAGTGTTGTCGGCGACGCGAAGTCGCGACTCCTGCTGGATCACGTCTATCTCCTGATTGTCTGCCGGTTCCCGGCAGGGGCACCGGAGTGCCCCTGCCGAGCCTGGCGGAACTGTTCCTAGGGGGTCCCCCTAGGAGGGATTACTTGGCCTTCTCGAGGATCTCGACGACGCGCCAGTGCTTCGTCGCCGACAGCTTCCGGGTCTCCATCAGGAGGACGCGGTCACCGATGCCGGCGGCGTTCTGCTCGTCGTGAGCCTTGAGCTTGTTCGTACGGCGGATGACCTTGCCGTACAGCGCGTGCTTGACGCGGTCCTCGACGGCGACGACGACGGTCTTGTCCATCTTGTCGCTGACGACCAGGCCCTCGCGGACCTTGCGGGCGTTGCGCTCGGTCTTCTCAGTCACGTTGTTCTCGCTCATCAGGCGTTCTCCACCGTCTCAATGCCGAGCTCACGCTCGCGCATGAGGGTGTAGATCCGGGCGATGTCCTTACGGACCGCCCGCAGACGGCCGTGGTTCTCGAGCTGGCCCGTCGCCGCCTGGAAGCGGAGGTTGAACAGCTCTTCCTTGGCCTCGCGGAGCTTGGCCACAAGCTCCTCGTTGCCCAGCTCGCGCAGCTCGGACGCCTTGGTACCGGCCGACATCACAGCTCACCTGCCTCGCGCTTAACGATCTTGCACTTCATCGGCAGCTTGTGGGCCGCACGAGTCAGAGCCTCACGCGCGATCTTCTCGTTCGGGTAGGACAGCTCGAACATCACCCGACCGGGCTTGACGTTCGCGATCCACCACTCCGGCGAACCCTTACCGGAACCCATGCGGGTCTCGGCGGGCTTCTTCGTCAGCGGGCGGTCCGGGTAGATGTTGATCCAGACCTTGCCGCCACGCTTGATGTGGCGGGTCATCGCGATACGCGCGGCCTCGATCTGGCGGTTGGTCACGTAGGCCGGGGTGAGGGCCTGAATGCCGTACTCGCCGAACGCAACCTGCGTGCCACCCTTGGACATGCCATTGCGCTTCGGGTGGTGCTGCTTGCGGTGCTTGACCCTACGGGGGATCAGCATTTCGGTCAGGCCTCCGTTCCGGTGCTCTCGGCAGCCGGAGCGGCGGCGGCCTCGGCCTTGGGGGCCTCGGCAGCGGGAGCCTGCTGCGGCTTGCGACCGCGACCGCCACGCTCGCCACCGCGGCCACCGCGGCCGGCCGGGCGGTCAGCGCCGCCACGGGCCGGACGGTTGCCGGCGCGGGCGGCGGCGTTCTCGGCGCGGACCTCGGCGATGTTCTTGACGTCGCCCTTGTAGATCCAGACCTTCACGCCGATGCGGCCGAAGGTCGTCTTGGCCTCGAAGAAGCCGTACTCGACGTTCGCGCGGAGCGTGTGCAGCGGCACACGGCCCTCGCGGTAGAACTCCGAGCGGGACATCTCGGCGCCGCCGAGACGGCCACCACACTGGATCTTGATGCCCTTGGCGCCGGCCTTCATGGCGGACTGCATGCTCTTGCGCATGGCCCGACGGAAGGAGACGCGGGAGGAGAGCTGCTCGGCGACGGCCTGGGCCACGAGCTGAGCGTCGACCTCGGGGTTCTTGACCTCGAGGATGTTCAGCTGGACCTGCTTGCCGGTCAGCTTCTCCAGCTGGCCGCGGATCTTGTCGGCCTCGGCGCCGCGGCGACCGATGACAATGCCCGGACGAGCGGTGTGGATGTCCACGCGGACACGGTCACGGGTGCGCTCGATCTCGACCTTGGAGATGCCGGCGCGCTCCATGCCGGACGTCAGCATCCGACGGATGGCGACGTCTTCCTTGACGTAGTCCTTGTACAGCTTGTCGGCGTACCAGCGGGACTTGAAGTCCGTGGTGATGCCGAGCCGGAACCCATGCGGGTTAACCTTCTGGCCCATTACCGGGTTCCTTCCTTGCTGCTGACGACCACGGTGATGTGGCTGGTCCGCTTGCGGATCCGGTAGGCACGGCCCTGGGCACGCGGACGGAACCGCTTCAGGGTCGGGCCCTCGTCGACGTACGCCTCGCTGATGAACAGCGAAGAGGCGTCCGTGTGGTCGTAGTTGTGCGCGGCGTTGGCGATGGCGCTGTCGAGCACCTTGCCGACCGGCACGGAGGCTGCCTGCGGAGCGAATCGCAGAACAGCCTGAGCCTCCGTGGCATCCATGCCACGGATCAGGTCCACCACGCGGCGGGCCTTCATGGGCGTGACGCGGATGTACCGCGCCTGGGCCCTGGCTTCCATGGTTGTCCCTTCAGTTACTTACGTGTCTGAATGCGATCCGCTACTAGCGGCGCTTCGACTTCCGGTCTTCCTTGACGTGACCCCGGAAGGTACGCGTCGGCGAGAACTCGCCGAGCTTGTGCCCGACCATCGACTCGGTGACGAACACCGGGACGTGGGTCTTGCCGTTGTGCACCGCGATCGTGTGCCCGAGCATCGCCGGGATGATCATGGAGCGACGGGACCAGGTCTTGATGACGTTCTTGGTACCGGCCTCGTTCTGAGCGTCCACCTTCTTGATGAGGTGGCCGTCGACGAAGGGTCCCTTCTTGAGACTGCGCGGCATCTAAACCCGCTCCTAGCGCTTCTTGTTCGTCTTGCGGCGGCGGACGATGTACTTGTTCGAAGCCTTCTTCGGCGAACGAGTACGACCCTCCTTCTGACCCCACGGGGAGACCGGGTGGCGACCACCGGAGGTCTTGCCCTCACCACCACCGTGCGGGTGGTCAACCGGGTTCATCGCCACACCGCGAACGGTCGGGCGGACGCCCAGCCAGCGCTTGCGGCCGGCCTTGCCCCAGTTGATGTTCGACTGCTCGGCGTTGCCGACCTCGCCGATGGTGGCGCGGCAGCGGGCGTCGACCAGACGGATCTCGCCGGACGGCATGCGGAGGTGGGCCATGGTGCCCTCCTTCGCAAGCAGCTGCACGGAGGCACCCGCGGAGCGGGCGAACTTGGCGCCACCGCCGGGACGGAGCTCGATCGCGTGGATCGTGGTACCGACCGGGATGTTGCGGAGGGCCAGGTTGTTGCCGGGCTTGATGTCCGCGCCCGGGCCGTTCTCGACGCGGTCACCCTGCGTCAGACCCTTGGGAGCGATGATGTAGCGCTTCTCGCCGTCCGCGTAGTGGAGCAGCGCGATGCGCGCGGTGCGGTTGGGGTCGTACTCGATGTGAGCGACCTTGGCCGGCACGCCGTCCTTGTCGTGACGACGGAAGTCGATCACGCGGTAGGCACGCTTGTGGCCACCGCCCTGGTGACGGACGGTCACACGACCGGTGTTGTTACGGCCGCCCTTGCTGTGCAGGGGGCGGACCAGCGACTTCTCCGGCGTGGACCGCGTGATCTCGACGAAGTCGGCGACGGAGGAGCCACGGCGGCCCGGCGTCGTCGGCTTGTACTTGCGGATACCCATTTCTCAGTCCTCGTCCGATATCGGACGACTCGACCGCCGTCAGGCGGTCGGGCCGCCGAAGATGTCGATTCGGTTGCCCTCGGCGAGGGTCACGATGGCGCGCTTGGTGTTGGCGCGCTTGCCGAAACCGGTGCGGGTGCGCTTGCGCTTGCCCTGGCGGTTGATCGTGTTGACCCCGGTGACCTTGACCGAGAAGACCGCCTCGACGGCCTGCTTGATCTGCGTCTTGTTGGCGCCCGGCGCGACGATGAACGTGTACTTGTTCTCGTCGAGCAGCGCGTAGCTCTTCTCGGAGACAACCGGCTTGACGAGGACGTCGCGCGGGTCCGTGAAGGTCTTGCTGGTGATCTCGGCCATCAGGCTTCGTTCCCCTCGTTGTCAGCGGCCTTGGGGCCAGACACGAAGGACTCGAACGCGGCCTGGGTGAAGACCACGTCGTCGGATCGCATCACGTCGTACGTGTTCAGCTGGCCCGGCTCCAGGATGTGCACCTGGGGCAGGTTGCGGGCGGACAGCCACGCGGCCTCGTCGGCGCGCTCGGCGACCAGGAGCAGGTTCTTGCGCTCCGAGATCTTGCCGAACAGCGTCTTGGCGGCCTTGGTGGAGACCTCACCCTCGACCACGCCGGTGACGACGTGGATGCGGGAGTGGTTCGCCCGGTCGGAGAGGGCACCGCGGAGGGCGGCGGCCTTCATCTTCTTCGGGGTCCGCTGCGAGTAGTCACGCGGCACGGGACCGTGCACGACGCCACCACCGGCGAACTGCGGGGCGCGGGTCGAACCCTGACGGGCGCGGCCGGTGCCCTTCTGGCGGTAAGGCTTCTTGCCACCACCGCGGACCTCGCCACGCGTCTTGGTCTTGTGGGTGCCCTGGCGGGCGGCCGCAAGCTGCGCGACGACGACCTGGTGGATCAGCGGGACGCTGACCTTGGCGTCGAAGATCTCGGCCGGGAGCTCGATGGTCCCCGCCTTGTCGCCCGCGGGCGACAGAATGTCAATGGTGCTCATATCCTCAGGCCCCCTTGGCCGCGGTGCGGACCAGGACGAGGCCGCCGTTCGGACCAGGAACCGCGCCCTTGATGAGCAGCAGGCCCTTCTCCGCGTCAACGGCGTGAACGGTCAGGTTCTGGGTGGTCACGCGCTCGTTGCCCATGCGGCCGGCCATGCGCATGCCCTTGAAGACGCGGCCCGGGGTGGCGCAGCCACCGATCGAACCGGGCTTGCGGTGCACGCGGTGGGCACCGTGGGAGGCCTTGCCACCACGGAAGTTGTGGCGCTTCATGGCACCGGCGAAGCCCTTGCCCTTGCTCTTGCCGGTCACGTCGACCTTGATGCCCGCCTCGAAGACCTCGGCGGTGATCTCCTGGCCGAGGGTGTACTCGCTGGCGTCAGCGGTACGGATCTCGACGAGGTGACGGCGCGGGGTGACGTCGGCCTTGGCGAAGTGGCCCTTGAGGGGCTTGTTCACCTTGCGCGGGTCGATCTCGCCGAAGGCGATCTGGACCGACTCGTAGCCGTCGACGTCGTTCGTACGCACCTGGGTCACGACATTCGGGCCGGCCTTGACGACGGTCACCGGGACGACCCGGTTGTTCTCGTCCCAGACCTGCGTCATGCCGAGCTTCTCGCCCAGGATGCCCTTGATGTTCTTAGCCATCTCGCGCGTCACCTCAGAGCTTGATCTCGATGTCGACGCCCGCCGGCAGGTCGAGACGCATCAGCGAGTCAACCGTCTTCGGCGTGGGGTCGAGGATGTCGATGAGGCGCTTGTGCGTGCGCATCTCGAAGTGCTCGCGCGAGTCCTTGTACTTGTGCGGCGACTTGATGACGCAGTACACGTTCTTCTCAGTGGGCAGCGGCACCGGGCCCGCGACCGACGCACCAGTGCGGGTCACCGTCTCGACGATCTTCTTCGCCGAGGAGTCGATGACCTCGTGGTCGTAGGCCTTGAGCCGGATGCGGATCTTCTGTCCCGCCATGGCTACTTCGTAGTCCTGTCTCTTCGTAACGCTCCGGAACCCGGGGGGTTCGCGTCCTTCCTCCGACCCACGCGGTCGGGCGTGTCGCACTCCCTCTACGAAGAACTCCCGAAGGATTTCCCAACCAAGGGGGTGCGGGCCGAGGACCGCGGAGCGGGGGTGGACACCCGCCGGGTGCCTGGCCGGTACCCCGCTGACGCTTCCCGGAAGATTCCCGTACGTCCGCTCCTGAGAAGGAGCGACGAGTACTGTGGGACTCGCTTCCGGTCCCCCCGGCGGGAGGCGCGCAGCATCGGCACTCAACCGAGCAACCCCGCTAGTCTGCCATACGGCCCCTCCGGGCCGCCAATCGGGGGCGAAGACTGTACCCCACGTCACGTACGGGCACACGCGAGGGGCGCGCGGCCTCGTGAACGCGCCGGCTTCCCCTCGGGGGAGGCCATGGCCCCGGCACGCTCCGCACCGCGCCGTCACCACCGCCGGGGGACCGTTCGACGCCGCGTGGGCCGTACGGGCTCAGCCCAGCCGCCGGGCCCGCTCCGTCAGGTGCCGGCGCTCCGGCGCGCTGGTCGTGCGGCGGGCCGCCTCGCGGTAGGCCGTCGCCGCCGCCTCCGGGGCGCCGGACAGTTCGAGGAGATGGGCCCGGGTCGCCAGGAGGCGGTGGTGGCGGGCCAGCCGCTTGTCGGCGGCCAGGACGTCGAGCAGGGCGAGGCCCGCCCCGGGGCCGTGGACCATGGCGACCGCCACCGCGCGGTTCAGGGTGACCATCGGGTTGGGGCCGGTCCGCTCCAGGAGCTCGTACAGGGCGAGGATCTGCGGCCAGTCGGTCGCCTCCGCCGACTCCGCCTCGTCGTGCACCGCCGCGATCGCCGCCTGGATCTGGTACGGGCCGACCCGGCCGCGCGGCAGGGTGCGGCTGATCAGGGCGATGCCCTCCGCGGCCAGGGCCGCGTCCCAGCGGCTCCGGTCCTGCTCGGCCAGCGGCACCAGTTCGCCGTGCGGGCCCGTGCGGGCCGGGCGGCGGGCGTCGGTGAGGAGCATCAGGGCCAGCAGGCCGGCCGTCTCGGCGTCCTCGGGGACCAGCCGGTGCAGCAGCCGGGCCAGCCGGATCGCCTCCGCGGACAGCTCCGGCGCGGTCAGCTCCTCGCCGCCGCTCGCCGTGTACCCCTCGTTGAAGACCAGGTAGAGCACGTGCCGGACCTCGGCGAGCCGGGCCGTGCGGTCCTCGCCCTCCGGCAGCGCCAGCACGTCCCCGGCCGCCCGGACGGTCTGCTTGGCGCGGCTGATCCGCTGCGCCATCGTCGCCTCCGGCACCAGGAACGCGGCGGCGATCTGCGCCGTGGTGAGACCGCCGACCGCGCGCAGGGTCAGCGCGATCCGGCTGGGCGGCGACAGGTCCCGGTGGCAGCAGAGGAAGAGCAGCGCGAGCGAGTCGTCCGCCTCCTCCCCCGCCTCGTCGGCGGCGGGCGCGAGCAGCTCCGCCGCCGGGATGGCGAGCGCGAGCGCGTCCTCGCGGCGCCGGCGCGCGGCCTCGCTGCGCACCTGGTCGACGTACCTGCGCTGGGCGACCGCGAGCAGCCAGCTCCCCGGCCGCTCGGGCACGCCCTGCTCCGGCCACTGCCGGGCCGCCGCGATCAGCGCCTCCTGGACGGCGTCCTCGCAGCCGTAGAAGTCGCCGTGGCGGCGGACGAGCGCGCCGAGGACCCGCGGGGCGCTCGCCCGCAGCAGCTCCTCGACGCCGGCCGGCTCGCTCACACGTCCGCCGCGGACTCGTGCAGGACCGGCCACAGCTCCACCGGGTCCACGTCGGCGAAGGGCATGTCCGCGGCGATCGCCTGGGCGCGCTCCGGGGACTCGCAGTCCAGCAGGTAGAAGCTGGCCAGGTACTCCTTGGTCTCCAGGTAGGGGCCGTCGGTGACGGCCGGGGCGCCGCCCTCGCGGCGCACCAGCTGGGCGGCGGCCGCGTCGGCGAGCCCGTACGCGCCGATCAGCTCGCCGGTCTCCCGGTACTTCCGGTTGAAGGCCTCCTGGCGGGCGATCGCCTCGGGCCACGCCTCGGCCGGGAAGGAGTCCCACTTGGCCTGGTTGCCGTAGATCATCGCGACGTACTTCATCTTCGGGTTCCTCCCCGTCCCCGCGCGCCCTCGCGGCGCGCTGTCACCCTACGGTCGGAGCGGGGCGGGGATCCTCGACATCCCCCGGAAAGATCTTCGAAGAAAATTCTTCCGGGGGGTCGGAGGGCGGGGAACGGGGTCAGATCACGCCCTGCGCCAGCATCGCGTCCGCGACCCGCTCGAAGCCCGCGATGTTGGCGCCGGTGACGTAGTCGCCGGGGGCGCCGTACCGCTCGGCGGTCTCGTGGCAGGTGCGGTGGATGCCGGTCATGATCGCGGCCAGCTCCTCCTCGACCCGGGCCGCGGTCCAGGACGTACGGGAGTGGTTCTGGGCCATCTCCAGGGCGCTGACGGCGACGCCGCCCGCGTTGGCGGCCTTGCCGGGGCCGAAGGCGACGCCGGCCCGCTGGAGGAGGTGGACGGCCTCGGCGGTGGTGGGCATGTTGGCGCCCTCGGCGACGGCCTTGACGCCGTTGCGGATCAGCGCGGCGGCGTCCTGTTCGCCCAGCTCGTTCTGGGTCGCGGACGGCAGGGCGACGTCGGCGGGGACCTCCCAGACGCGGCCGCCGGGGACGAAGCGGGCGGAGCCGCCGCGCCGCTCGGCGTAGTCGGCGACCCGGCCGCGCTCGACCTCCTTGACCTGCTTGAGCAGGTCGAGGTCGATGCCCTTGTCGTCGTAGACGTAGCCGCTGGAGTCGGAGCAGGTCAGCGGGTTGGCGCCGAGGGCGAGCAGCTTCTCGATCGTGTACAGCGCCACGTTGCCCGAGCCGGAGACGACGGCGCTCTGGCCCTCCAGGTCCTCGCCGCGCTCGCGGAGCATCGCGGCGGCGAAGAGGACGCTGCCGTAGCCGGTGGCCTCCGGGCGGATCGCGGAGCCGCCCCAGCCGGTGCCCTTGCCGGTGAGGACGCCGGCCTCCCAGCGGTTGGTGATCCGCCGGTACTGGCCGAAGAGGTAGCCGATCTCCCGGCCGCCGACGCCGATGTCGCCGGCGGGGACGTCGGTGTGCTCGCCGAGGTGGCGGTAGAGCTCGGTCATGAAGGACTGGCAGAAGCGCATGACCTCGGCGTCGCTGCGGCCGTGCGGGTCGAAGTCGCTGCCGCCCTTGCCGCCGCCGATGCCGAGGCCGGTGAGGGCGTTCTTGAAGATCTGCTCGAAGCCGAGGAACTTGACGATGCCGAGGTTCACCGACGGGTGGAAGCGCAGGCCGCCCTTGTACGGGCCGAGCGCGCTGTTGAACTCGACGCGGTAGCCGCGGTTGACGTGCGTGCGGCCGCGGTCGTCCTGCCACGGGACCCGGAAGATGATCTGCCGCTCGGGCTCGACGAGCCGCTCCAGGAGGCCGGGTTCGGCGTACTCGGGGCGGGCGGCGAGCACCGGCGCGAGGGTGTCGAGCACCTCGTGGACGGCCTGGTGGAACTCGGGCTGGGCCGGGTTGCGGCGCTCGATCTCGACGCGCAGGGCGTCGAGCGCGGACCGGGCGGCGGTGGTCGCGGCGGTGGGCTGGGACGGCACGGAGTACCCCCTTCTGGCACGGCTGCGCGCCAGGGAAGCGGTGCGGGACTCGGCGCCGTTGCCGAGCCGTTGACGAGCGGCGTCCTCGCGCGCCCCCGCACCTGTGGGACCGCCGCAGGACCCCACTGTTACACCCATGTGAATGCACGCACCAGTAAGCATTCCGGTCCGTCCGGCATGCGAGACGTCCCCGGACCGCCCGCCGACGGGCAACCCCGGCCCCGCGACAGCCGTCTAGCCAGGGACCGATCCCGGGGGAAGGGCCATCCGACGTGCACAGACCGTCCCGCCGTACGCTCCTGGCCGCCGCCCTGGCGGGCCTGGCCGCCACGGTCGCCGCCGGCTGCTCCGTACCGGCCCCGCGCCGGACCGCCCCGGCCGCCGACCCGGCGCCGGGCAAGGCGCTCGCCACCGGGGAGCCGGGCCGGGCGCTGCTGTTCCAGATCGTCGCGCACCCGGACGACGACCTGTACTTCATGAACCCGGACGCGCAGCGGCTGCTCGACGCCGGGGTGCCGCTGGTCTCGGTCTACGTGACGGCCGGCGAGCACACCGGGGTCAACCGGGTCGCGGGCATGCCCCCGGCCGCGCCGGACCGGGCCGCGTACTCCTCCGCCCGCCGCCAGGGCCTGCGGCAGAGCTACGCGGAGGCGCTGGGCCTGCCGCGCTTCACGCCGTGGCGGCGCGGCGCGCTGGCGCTCGGCGGCGGCCGGACGGCCGAACGGGCGGTCCTGGAGCACGGCGGGCGCCGGGTCGAACTGCTCTTCCTGGACCTGCCGATGCACACCCCGCGCCGGTACATGGCGCTGCCCGCGCTGTGGGAGGACCGGGGGGCGCTCGAACTGCCCGCGCACCGCTCGGCGGGCTCGCCGGTCGCGCGCTCGGGGCCGTACGACCACGACGGTCTGGTGGCGGCCCTGACCGGGCTGCTGCGCCGCTACCGGCCGACGGTGGTGCACACCCTCGACCCGGATCCGGACGTCCAGCCGGGGGACGACGCGACCCGCCGCCGGAACTCCGAGCAGCCGGGCTACTCGGACCACGGGGACCACACGGCGGTGGCCTGTTTCAGCTGGGCGGCGCTGGTGCGCTGGGTGGCGGAGGAGGTGCGGGCCGGGGCGCCGGTGCCGGTCTTCGCGGCGAGCGCCTTCCGCGGCTACTACAACCGGCACTGGCCGAAGAACCTGCCGCCGGGGGTGCTGGCGGGGAAGGCGGCCCGGCTCGTCCCGTACGGCGGCGATCCGTCCTGGGCGTGCGGGAACCCCTCGGGGTGCGGGGACTACGGCGTGGGCGGCGACCGGCCGCTGACCAACCGCAAGGGCTGGGTCCGCTCGACGCACCACCGCTGGCCGGGCGCCGGTCCGCGGCTCGCCGAGGAGCCGGACGGGCGGCTCGCCGCGTACGCGGTGGCGGGGCTGCGGGCGGTCCGGCTGCGGGAGACGGCGCCCGGGGTGTGGGGCGGCCCGGAGGACCTGGGCGGCGGGCCGCTGGCGCCGTCGCTGGGCTCGGCGGTGCTGCCGGACGGGCGGCTGCTGCTCTTCGGGGTGCGGTTCGCGGCCCTGGAGGGGCATGGCGGGCCGAACCGGCGGGAGGTGGTCCTCCTCGAACAGCGTTCTCCCGGCGGGCCGTTCCTGCCCTGGCGGGGTCTCGGCACCCCGGACCGGGGCGCGGAGCGCAGCCGCCGGCTCGGTGCCCCGGTGGCGGTGGCGGCCCCGGACGGGCGGGTCCGCCTCTACGTGCGGAACGCGGCGCGGGGCGTCGCCGAGCGGGTCCGCGCGCCGGACGGCTCCTGGGGGCCGTGGCGGGCGCTGCCGGGGGACGCGGTGGTGCAGGACGGATTCGCGGTCTCGGCGGACGCGGCGGGCCGTGTCCACCTGTACGCGGCGGGCCGGAAGTCCGTACGGCACTGGGTGGACGGGCGGGAGGCGCCGGGGGCGCTGCCGCTGTCGGGTTCGACGGTGGCGAGCGCGGACGGCGGGCTGTACTTCCGGGCGCCGGCCTCGGCGCGGCTGCTCGGCCCGGACGGCGCCGACGCGGGCCTGGACGGCCACGGGGAGGTGCGGGCGGCGCGCTCCGGCGCGCTGGGCACGGTGCTGCTGGGGACGGACGCGGCGGGGCGGGCGTGCGTGCGGGCCGGGGGCCGGCTGCGGACCCGGACCGGCGGCCCGGTGGCGGTGGGGGCGCCCGCGCTCCACGTGGGCGCCCGGGGGATCACGGTGGTGGGCCTGGGGCCGGACGGACGGCCCTGGTCCTGGCGGCCGTGAGCCGCGGCGCACGGAAACGCGAGAAGGCCCCGCACCGTCCGGTGCGGGGCCTTCCCCTAATGCGCAGCGGCTCCAGCGAGCCACCCGGTCAGTTAAGATCGGAAGAGCGTGGGGGTGGGAAAGAGTGTG